>JAZKYG010000023.1:0-13501 GCA_045612025.1 Bacteroidales bacterium | reverse complement strand
GGCCTGGTACCTCTCGGCTCATTTGGCAATATCTACTTGGCGACAATTCTCTTTATCCTCGGCTTCTCGGGATTTGGTGTCGCAGTGGCTAATATCTCGGATAATATCCAACAAACGATGTTTGTGATGTTCTTCTTTATTATAATCTTTATGCTATTGAGTGGTCTGCTAACACCGATCAGTTCAATGCCCGAGTGGGCACAGAAGTTTACAATCATTCTGCCTCCTCGCTACTATATCGAGATTATGCGTGCTGTATATCTGAAGGGAACGGCATTTGTGGAGATGTGGCATAACTTTGCAGCACTCGGAGTATTTGTTGTAATCTTCAATCTTCTTGCTACCATAACATATAAGAAACAGACATAAAACGACAATGGCTACCGTAATTAAAGGTAGGGGTCGGGCACTTTCGCCTCATTTTTGGGCAGTTTTTGGGCAGTTTTTAGACAAAAAAAGACCGACTGGATTGCCCAATCGGTCTTTTTAACTTGTTGATATTTAGGTTTTTAACCTTCTTCAACTAATCAATATTCGTCCTCATTGAAGAAGAAGTCGTCTTTTGTTGGATAGTCTGGCCAAATATCTTCGATTCTTTCGTAGATTTCGCCTTCGTCTTCTATCTCTGAAAGATTTTCAATAACTTCTTGTGGTAAACCAACTCTCATCGCCCACTCCAACAATTCGTCTTTTGTTGCTGGCCATGGAGCGTCTTCCATCTTTGATGCTAATTCTAATGTCCAATACATTTTTCTGTGGTTTTAAAATTTGGGCGCAAAATTAATACTTATATATAAAAAGTCAAGTCTTTTTTCAAATTAATTTTCAAAAAAGTTATTTCATTGGTTTCCATGGTTTTTCTTCAACACCAGCTCTCTTCATGAAAAGTCGCGACAATACGAAAAAATAGTCGGAAAGACGGTTTACAAACTTCCTTATATTTTCGTCAACATCATATTCTCCGCCCATTCGCACAAGGTTACGCTCTGCTCTTCTACATACCGTTCTGCAGACATGAGCTCTCGATGACAAAATATTACCTCCTGGTATGATAAGATACTTCAAAGGCTCCAACTGCGCATTAATAGCGTCAATTTCTTCCTCTAAAAACTTGACATCACCTTCTGTCAATCGTGGAATATATTTCGACATCTCCGTTGCCTGTTGTCCGTTGTCTGTAGTCTCAAGTGCTAAACATGATTCCAAAACCAAAAGGCAATTCTGGATTCTATCCATGACTTCTATCTCATGAGTCCCAACGCCTTCTGAATCGCCAAGCACTGCAACAAATGCACTTAACTCATCAAAAGTACCGTATGCATCCAAACGAATGTCATCCTTGCTGACACGAGTTCCACCTATTAATGATGTGGTTCCTTTATCTCCTGTTTTGGTGTATATCATAGTTTAAAGTTTAAAGTTTAAGGTTTAAGGTTTAAGGTTTAAGGTTTAAGGTTCAGAAATTACAGTAATTCGTCCTTAAACATTAAGCACTACACCTTAAACCAATATTTCTAAAATTTTAACACAAAGTGTTGTTTCTCTTTTCTTTCCATATTGAAAATGATTCCGAAATGATAGCAGTCTATCGTCAGCCTTGCGTCTTCCCTGCCAATCATTTCTTTCCATTCTCTTTCTTTTTCCTTATCAGCATAAATATCTTCCTTAACAATAAAAGTATCATTTTCCTTAAAGACATCTTTCTTTGATAACAGAAAAACATTCAATATATTATGCAGTTCCCCTCTCCAATTTTCATGAGTTATTTTTTCCAAAACCTCTTCATAAAAATCATAGACGAAAGGCGAATGCAACCTGAATTTACCCTGCGACTTTAAGCGATATTTAAGATAAGACACTGACAATTAGGAGTTAGGAGTTAGGAGTTAGGAGTCAGGAGTTGGACAAATCACTACTAACTCCTAACTTCACACTCCCAACTATTTAACGTTTTCTACTGATTTTATTTCTGGAAGAATACTTTTGATAGTCTTTTCAATACCGTTTTTAAGAGTTCTTGTGCTATGAGGGCAGCTTCCGCATGCGCCTGTCAATTCCACCAAGACAACCATATCATCGGTAAGGTCAACGAATTCAACGCCACCGCCATCAGCTGCGAGATAAGGTCTCACCTGAACGAGGATATTTTGAATTTTTTGTATTAACTCTTGCTTTTCCATATTTTATCTGCATTGAGCTGCGAGTATTGAGCCTTGAGCATCTGGCAAATATTGCTCATAGCCCACAGCTCATAACTCATAGCTTATTAAAACTTTTCAACGATTTTCTTTGCTAATTTTTCAAATGCCGCTGCTACAGGAGAGAAGCCATTGAATGAGAATGGAGTTCCTTTGTCGTTAGCTTCTGAGATATTCTCGTCGATAGGAATCTGAGCGAGCAATGGCATATCCAATTCTTCAGCGAAGTCAGCGCCAGTGTTTTTGCCGAAGATGTAATATTTCTTCTCTGGCATGTCTGATGGTGTGAAATAAGCCATATTCTCTACCAAGCCGAGGATTGGCACGTTAACGCCTTCATGACGGAACATATTGGCAGCGCGACGTACGTCAGCGAGAGCAACTCTCTGAGGTGTTGTCACGATGACAGAACCTGACAACTTGAAGTTTTGTGCGAGACATAATTGAATGTCGCCTGTTCCTGGAGGCATGTCAACAACCAAGAAATCTAATTCACCCCAGTCTGTATCAAGGAGAAGCTGACTTAAAGCATTGGATGCCATAGGTCCGCGCCAGATAAGAGGCATCTCTTTATCTACAAGGTGACCGATAGATATCATCTTAACGCCGTATTTTTCAATAGGAATCATATATGACTTGCCATCACGGTCATAGCCTAAAGGACGTGTCTCTTCATTGCCAAACAAAACTGGAATTGAAGGGCCATAGATGTCAGCATCAACCAAACCGACTTTCATGCCTTGCAAAGCAAGACCGATAGCGAGGTTGACAGACACTGTTGACTTGCCAACACCGCCTTTACCTGAAGCCACAGCGATGATATGCTTAACTTTTGAAAGTGCGTTCTCTTGTGAAGCAGCGATGATGTCGACTTCAATATCACCGAAAGCACCTTTCAACATCTGTGTCGCGGTGTCAATGAGAATCTGATTTTTCTCATCTTCAACTTTTTCAAATAAAAGACGAAAACGAATCAAGTTTTCTTTCAACTCAATATCGTCAACCATCTTCAAGTTGATGATATTGTCGCCCTTAGGGAAATAAACGACTTCCCTCAAGACTGCTATAACTTTATCTTTTGCTGGTACCATTATATTACATTATTTACAAAAAATTCTTCTGTTGCTTTGTTAAAACCTTCAGGATCATCGACGTGAATCCAATGTCCCGCATCTTCCAATGTCACCATTTTATAATTTGGGAAATGGTGTTTCATATATTCATAGTCTTTCTCGATGATATAATCAGACTGTGCGCCTCTGACAAACAATGTCGGTCCGTCGTAATGATATTTCTCATCGAAACCTTTTCCTATCTCAGCGATGTTCTTTGCGATACCATTGAGATATGGCTTCCATCTGTAACCGTTTTCATGACTATATGACAAGTTCTTCATCAAGAAAAGAAGAAGGCGTCTCTCATAGTTCTCTTTTGCCAATTCCGCCTCAACATCAGAGCGATGTTCAACCTTTGAAAGGTCTATCCTCGACATGGCAGAAATAAATCCGACATGTTCCATAGGATGGTCGAAGGCACGAGGACTGATATCCAATATCTCTAACTTCTCAACCATATCAGGATAATCGAAGGCAAGACGCATCGCTATCTTGCCACCCATGCTGTGGCCGAGAAGATAACATTTCGTGATGTTTTCTTCATCAATCATCTGCTTGATATCAGCAGCCAAGACATCGTAATTGAAAACGTCAGAATGAGGCGACTGTCCATGGTTTCTCACATCAGGAACCAACACATAATAACCAAGTTCTGCAAAACGTTTTCCAAAAAAATCCCAGTTTTCCGAAACTCCCAATAATCCAAAAATAACCACTATCGGCTTGTTCTTTGGATCGCCATACTTTCTATAAAATAACTGCATAATAATTAATTCAATGCATAATTTGCAATACATAATTCATAATGCACCTCTGTTATGCATATAATTTAACATAGAATGCAAAGATAAGAAAAAGACTGAAGGCTAAAGACTAAAGACTAAAGTTTTTTTAATCCTAATGCATTATGCATAATCAATTCCTTAGTTCCCCAATTCCTCCTACCCCTTAATCCCTTTTCTTGGGCGTTCCGGCAAAGCCGTCGGGCTTTCCGCTGTATCTTTGCTCGCTTAGTTTTCATCTCGCTCAAAAAAACCGAAGTCCGTACTCCGAAGTCTGAAGTCCAAGCTTCGCAAAGGATGCCGCTCCAATCCCTAACGCACCTGAGTTCGTCGAAGGCACAAATTCGGTTATGAGCTATAAAAAAAGTAAGGAATAAAACGAAAAAAGTAGGGAATAAATGTTATTTTTGCTCTAACGAATAGCTTAATAAAAATTAAGATGAGAATAGTGATACAAAGAGTCTCCGAGGCATCTGTGACTGTTGCTGGAGAAGTGATTTCTAAAATTGGAAAAGGCATGATGATCTTACTCGGAATCGAGGATGCCGATACTGAAGAAGACGTGGAATGGCTTTGCAATAAGCTTACAAAACTTCGTATCTTCTCCGATGAAAACGACGCCATGAACTTAGACATCAACCAGATAGAGGGTTCGTTTCTCGTAGTGAGCCAGTTCACACTTCACGCCATGACAAAGAAAGGCAACCGTCCAAGCTTCATCAGAGCCGCCCGTCCAGAAAAGGCTATTCCTTTGTACGAAAACTTCTTGAAGCAGCTTGCAGCCACCTCCGGTCGCCCAGTACAATGCGGACAATTCGGCGCAATGATGGACGTAGCACTCGTCAATGACGGACCTGTGACTATTATAATTGATAGTCAGAATAAAGAATAATTCAAAACCTCAAAATCTCAAAAATTCAAAGTCTAAAAAAAATCTAAATTTCTGAGTTTCTAAGATTCTGAGTTTCTGAGTTTTTTATTACCTTTGCAACATGGAAACTAAGAGACAACAAAAAATATCAAAGCTCCTCATGAAAGAGTTGAGCGAAATCTTTCAAAGAGAAATAAAGGCTAATGGCAACGTGATGATTTCCGTCACTAAAGTCAATGTAACAACCGATATGTCATACGCTCGCGTATACCTCAGCATCTTCGGACCAGCTCAAGACGAAAAGAAAAAAGTCGTTGCTGAAGTCAACGGAATGTCAAAAGGTCTACGTAAAATGTTAGGCGACAGAGTAAGACATCAACTCAGAATAATCCCAGAACTCCAATTCTTCGAAGACGACTCTTTGGATTATATCGAGAACATCGATCATCTCCTTAAAGACTAAAATTCTAAACTCTAAAACTTTAGAACTCTAAAACCCTGGGTTCTAAAGTTCTAAAGTCCTAAAGTTCTAAATGAAATTCCCTTCGTTCATAGCGCAACGTTATCTGTTGGCAAAGAAGAGTCACAATCTTATCAATATCGTAACTTGGATTTCGATAATAAGCATCTGTGTCGCGACTTTCGCTATGATATTCGTCTTGTCGGTCTTCAACGGATTCAACGTGGTGATATCAGATATGATTCATCAGTTCTCTCCCGACCTCAACATCAGCGCCGTCAAAGGCAAGACAATAAACATCAACGACTTCCCTTTTGAAAAAATCAAAGAAATCAAAGGCGTCGACTACGTCTTCCCTACCATAACAGAAGACGTGTTGTTTAAAAATTCCAACAAACAACAAATCGGACAAATCAAAGGCGTGCCTGACGATTACAACCTGATCAACAGAATCAAAGGAACAATCTTAGGCGACACCACTTTCATCATAAGAAACGACAAGGTAAATTTCGGGATTCCAGGGGCGGGTATGGCTTACTTCCTAGGAATCAACGTCTATCAGCCTTATTCAACAATACAAATTTTCGCTCCGAAACGTGGCAACGCCTCTTCATTCAACTTGGAAAACAGCTTCAACAGCGGAAGCCTTATGGTCACCGACGTATTCTCAACGCAACAGGAAATAGACGAACGTCTGGTATTGGCTCCTTTTTCATGGCTGTCTAATCTAACAGAATACGAAGGTCTCTGCACCGATGTTGAAGTGTTTATAAACGACAACGGACAACAGGCAACGGACAACAGACAATTAAAGAGAATCAAGAAAGAGATAAGAAACATCCTCGGTGACGACTATAAGATTTATGACCAATACGAACAGCAGGAGACATTATATAAAATGATGAAAGCTGAGAAACTAGCTGTTTATCTCATACTTACATTCATCTTGATAATGGCGACATTCAATATGATCGGTGCGCTGAGCATGCTGATAACAGACAAGCAAAAAGACATCACCGTATTAAAGGCAATGGGCGCTGACACCAATTTAATCAAAAAGATATTCTTTAACGAAGGTCTTCTGGTCTCCGTCGTCGGCGGTCTGTTAGGTCTTGTTATAGGAATTATCGCCGTATTAGTACAACAATATTTCGGCATCATACGTCTCGGCAACGGCGGCAACTACATCATCGACGCTTATCCTGTGGCATTGCAACTCGCTGACGTCGCGCTGGTCTTCTTCACCATAACGATAATAGGAAGCCTGGCGTCATTCTTCACCGCCAACAAATCCATCAAAAACATGCAAGACGTTTCGCTTAACGCGAGATGAAAATAGTCTACAGACAATAGATTTTGGTGCCTGAGTTTGTCGAAGGCATTTTTTCGGTCACTTCGACAAGCTCAGCGACCGAAAAGTTCAAAGGTCGGAGTTCTGTTTCAACATCTTTGTCAATTCAATGAATTCTTGAACTGAGAGTTGTTCCGGACGTTTGTTGAAAATCTCGTCTTGTATTATTTCCTGTGGTATCAAACTTCTCAAAGAGTTTCTTAAAGTCTTTCTTCTCTGGTTAAAAGATTGTTTCACAACCATAACGAATAACTTCTCGTCACAATCCAACTGACTTACATTATTACGTTTCATTCTGATGACTGCCGACTTTACCTTTGGAGGAGGGTTAAATACATTTTCATGTACTGTAAACAGATAATCAATATCATACCAAGCCTGAAGCAATACGCTCAAGATTCCGTAAGTCTTGCTTCCTGGACCAGCAGCGATGCGCTCAGCGACTTCCTTTTGTATCATACCGACAACTTCATCAACCTGGTTTCTATATTTCAAGACCTGGAAGAAAATCTGACTGCTGATGTTATATGGGAAATTACCAATCACACCTATTTTCTCTGAAGCGAACTTGCTCAAATCAGTTCTTAAGAAATCGCCGTGAATGAGATTGTCACCAAGCTGAGGATATACATTTTTCAGATATTCAACAGACTCTGTATCAATCTCAACGACACGAAGTTTTTCAAGATTATCTTGAATGATATATTGCGTAAGCACACCCATTCCAGCACCGACTTCAACGATAACATTAACATCATCCGACATCGCATCGACGATTTTTCTTGCAATATTCAAATCGGTAAGGAAGTGCTGACCTAAAGCCTTCTTAGGTCTGACTAAGTTATTATATTGATTCTGTTCCATATTCTAATAAACTTTAATTCCTAATTCTCCTATAAGCATTACGAGACTGTGCCACATAAACACTTGAAGGATATTCATCTATAAGCTTGGCATAACATTCCATCGCTTCTTCTTTCTTATCTAAAATCTGCTCTAACAATATCGCATCTTTCATCAAAGCATCATCTGCGATATAACTATCCGCATATCCCTGATAGACACGTTTATAAAGACTGTCCGCCATTTCGTAATCATTGTTTTCCATAGCAATCTGAGCCTTACGCATCAGTAGATACGGCATACTCACTTCGTTAGGGTTATAAACGTTAACCGAGTCGAGCATCTGATTTGCAAGTTCGTAACGTTTCTGATAGATATAGAAATCCGCTTTAGCAAGACGTTGCAAAGCGATAGTGTCGTATTCCAAGTTATCTGTAATCATAAGCGACAAAGTCATCGCATCATTGGCGATAAGCTTGGATGTCGCTGATTTCAAGATATTCAAGACCGCCAATGCCCAATCGAATTCGCCTATATAATAACGCAGCTGTGCATTCTTGAAACGCGCCTCATGACCAATAGGCTCTTCCTTCATTGACTTATCCACCTGACTGTAAAGCAATGTCGCCTCCCACACTTCTTCCTTAAAAAGATAGATATCAGCGAGTTTCATCTTAACTCTCGACTTGTTAAGTCTGGAGAGATTCAAGTTCAAGGCTTCTTCCAATATATTTATCGCCTTTTCTATCTCATTAAGTCTAAACGCAAGAATATCAGCGCGTATAATCAATATAGGAGCAGTCTTGTCCGATATGCTCAGTTCAAGACATTCTTTTTCAATTCTTTTCTCAAACTCAGAATAAAACTCGACAGTCTCTTCTGATTTAGACGAAACAAGATTTTGATATTGAACCTCTATCATACCGACGACAGCATCTTCATAATAAGCGCCTTCCTGCGACTTCTTGACAAGATAGTCGTAAGCCTTCATAGCAATCTCATATTGTTCATTATCACGGGCTATCTTTGCAAGATAAATGATATCGTATTCTCTGTCGCCGAAACGTCTGTCCAATGCAATCTCCTGATCCAAGGCTATTTCATAATCCTTCATCTGAAGAGCAAACCATACCAATAGTTCTGCAAAAATCTCATTGTCCATATTATCTTGAGCCTTCTTCAACAGAACAAAACGCATATCGTCAACCACAGAGTCGTCAACATTATATCTCAACATATAAGACATCCTTGATTTGACAACATCATAATCGTCAGGAAATTCTTCCAGATGAAAGAGATAGTTTTCCGTTGCCTTCTCAAAATCCATCATAACCAGATAAGCCTGAGCCTTCTCCATAAAAAACTTATAATTCATAGAAGATATGCTGGCGCCTCTGTCATACAGCATGATAGCCGCTTCATCCATATCATTAGCGCGCATCACATTAGCGACCTGAATAAAGACATTCTTATCTGCAGGCAACTCATTTATAAGCTTTTTCAAAATCTTATCTGACTTGTCTTTTTCGTTATTCAGAAAAAGAACATACGCCAGAATGACATTAGACTTCCATTTATTGGTAGTGTTGTCATTTTTCACGAACGACCTAAGGTCTTTTTCCGCATCATCAAATCTCTCAAGAGAGATAAGACATTCAATATATTGCGAGAAATAATAATAGTAACGATGGTTGATATAAAGCTGCTGATATATATCGGCTGCTTTATCATATTCTTTATTATTGAAGAAGTTACGCGCAAGCTGCTCATCAAGCTGTCGTGATGACTGTGCAGATTGACTGTTTTTAGACTTATGCTGCGGCAGAGGCACCTGCGCCTTTAGCGAAGATGTCGGCAACAACATCAAGACAAAAAAAACGAGAAACAATCGCACTGCTAGCTTCATTGTATCTTATTGTTTTTTTGTATCCTTAATGAAATCACTTTGTTTTTTGAAACGGTCGAGGAAATAATCCAATTTCGCTTCTGTAATATTCAGCTCTGTTTCTTCTGAATTCAGATATTCCTCTCTTTGAGCTGCATCATAGCGACCTTCGGCAAAATCATCTTTCAAGTCGGAAACTTGAGTTTTAGAATATTCAATCTCTTCTTTGAGCAAAGTACGTTCATCTTCATATTGCTGAAGATAAGCGCGAAGCAGCTGCATCTCTGGTTTTGGAGTATTGTTCTCTCTTAAGAACTTATCAAATTCAGCACAATCGGCAACGAGTTTGTCGAAAGCGGTTTCTGTTTCTTGGTATTTTTTCTCTACTTTGGAAATCTGTTTTTCCAAGGCATTAATACGTTTCATTGACGGCTCGTTACAAGCCATCAATGAAACTAATATCAATAGTATGCTTAATTTACTTAATAATTTCAAAGCCTGTGTATTTTTGGAGTGCCTTAGGAACTCTGATTCCTTCTTCGCACTGATTATTTTCCAACAAAGCTGCTACTATACGTGGCAATGCGAGGGCGCTGCCGTTGAGAGTATGGACGAGACGGGTGTTACAATCTTTGTCTTTGAAACGAAGTTTCATTCTGTTAGCCTGGAATGTCTCGAAGTTAGATACAGAACTTACTTCAAGCCATAATTCTTGTGCTGCTGACCATACTTCGTAATCGTAAGTCATTGCAGATGTGAAGCTCATATCACCGCCGCAGAGACGTAATACTCTGAAAGGAAGTTCGAGTTTACGGAGGAGGTTAGCTACGTGTTCTTTCATTGCTTCAAGTCTTTCATATGATGTGTCAGGATGAGCGATTTCAACGATTTCAACCTTGTCGAATTGGTGTAATCTGTTGAGACCACGCACTGTCTTACCCCATGAACCAGCCTCACGACGGAAACAGTTCGAGTAAGCCACGTTTTGTATAGGAAGTTGATTTTCTTGAACAATCTTATCGCGGAAGATATTTGTCACAGGAACCTCTGCTGTTGGGATGAGATACATATTATCCAATGGCACAGCATACATTTGAGCTTCTTTATCAGGAAGTTGACCTGTTGCGTAAGCTGAAGCTTCGTTGACGAGGATTGGAGGTTGGATTTCAAAGTAACCAGCAGCGATAGCTTCATCGAGGAAGAAATTGATGAGAGCACGTTGCAATCTTGCGCCGGCACCTTTATAGAATGGGAAACCTGCTCCAGTGACTTTATTACCGAGCTCAAAGTCGGCAAGTTGATATTTATTTAAGAGATCCCAGTGAGGGACAGCGCCTTCATAAAGTTTTGGCATCTCGCCTTCTTGGCTGACGACGAGGTTGTCGGCAGCTGTCTTACCGCAAGGAACATCGAGGTTTGGAGTATTAGGAATCTCGACGAGTTTATTTTGAAGTTGAGTCTTGATTTCTTCAGCGCGTTCTGCGAGGACTTTTGTCTTTTCTTTCAGTTCAGCGTTTCTTTGTTTTAGTGCGTTGGCTTCGTCAGCCTTGCCTTGTTTATAGAGGTCACCGATTTGTTTTGCGAGGCTGTTAGCTTCTGCGAGAGCCTCGTCGTTTTCTTGTTGCAAAGCGCGACGTTCGTCATCGAGTTGCAATACTTCATCTAATAATTCAAAGCGAGTAAAATTCTTAATACTCAAGCGTTTGATAACTTCTTCTTTATGTTCTCTTATGTAAGATACTACTAACATGGTAATTTATATTTTGCTTACAAAGATAATAAAAGTCAACGGACAACAGACAACAGACAACAGTTTTTTTTTACTTTGAACTAAGAATCTCAAACTTTCGCCATTAGACTTTTGCCTTTAGTCATTTTTTAGGGCGTTCCGGCTACGCTTACAGCTTAGTGAAAATTAATAATATTCCTTTTTGAATGATGCTATTTTTCATATCCTTTTTTTACGTTTAATAGTTTTGAATAATCTCCTAAATTATGATCTTTATAAACAATGTTTTTGTCTGGAGTAATAAGATAATAATAACCAAGATAAGGTATGCTGATACAAGTGTTAAAACCCTTTGCTGAATACATAATGTCTTTTGAAGATGTTTTTTTAGCCATATTTTCCAACAAAGCTATATTGTCTGTTTTATAGTTTATTGCAAGTATTTCAATTCCCTCTTTTTCAAGTATCCTATATCCTAAAGAATCAATTTCGTTTTTATAATTAAGTAGGGTTTCTATGCAAGAAGGGCAATCTTTACACCATAGATTTAATAAGATCCAAGAGTTTTTGTCTTTAATGTATGTCGTGTCTCCTTGTATAGAAACCAGAGGATAGTTTTTTATGGCATTATTGATTGTGTCATTTGTAGAACCCCTCATGCTATAAGGCAAATTGTCTTCGTCATGAAATGAATAATCATAGTAAATAGATTTGCTGAAATCTAAAACTGACTCAAAAAATGATTGTTTGTCTTCAAATGATATGTCAGAAATGATATATGTTGTTTTTAGTTCAAAATCATTGTTTGTGATGTTTTTGATGAAAACACTATCAATATGATAATTGTGTACATTTACGTAGGAATAAACACTATACTGGATAGGGATGTCATATTTTGATGTTGTGTTGTTGTATATGTATCCAATAGGTGTTAAACTTGCAAACACCTTTGTTTTTTTACCATCAATAAATGTGTCAGTGACAGATTTGTGTATCAATTGGTTGCCGGAATAAAAATCTTTTTCTAATAGTTGGTGATAATAAGGCATTTCTCTTAAATATCCTTTAGCATGATTTTTCATATTCCAATAAGCCTTTTTACCATTATTGTTACATTTGTTTATACATGCTATTTCTCTGGTATTATGATCTATAAGGAAATAGTTTTCTTTATCAAATATCATTGTTTTTGTTGAATCAGAATTGATAACAGTGAAAGATGGATTTTTTTTGTCGTAGCAATAAATAATATAAAATACCTCAGTTGGGTCTTCGATATCGTTAAAAAGCGAATGCTTGGTTAATTTTATACTCACATATTTATTGTCTTCAACAGCGTTTTTCGCACATTGAACATATTCTAAAGTGGTTTTTATATTGGATTTTGAACATCCTAAGCATAGTGCCACCATACTTAGGATGATTGCTTGAAATAATTTTTTCGTATACATGAGTTTTGTATTTAAACAAGCATTATTACTGCAACAACTATACAATGATAATTTGCAAGAAGATTTTTTCATAGATTACGCTTTGTAAAATTCAGTTTCGCAAATTTAATTATTAAAATTCATAAAACCGTAATAAACATTACACTTTATTATAAAATTGTACAATTTACTTCCATGAATTCTAATAGGATTTTTTAAACCTCAAAACTTCAAAATCTAAGAAGTTTTTTTGAGATTCTGAAGTTCAAACAAAAAAAAATCCCGAACTTCATAAGAAATTCGGGACTTTTTTTCTGTCTCGTTTATTTAATAACGATTATTCTGTGATTTCAGCTTCAACTGGGATAACTGAAACGTATGAACGATCGTCTCTTCTTCTACGGAATTCAACGATACCGTCAGTAAGAGCGTAAAGAGTATGATCTTTACCGCAACCTACGTTTTCACCTGGGTTGTGTTTTGTACCACGTTGACGAACGATAATGTTACCGGCGATAACAGCTTGACCACCGAAAACCTTTACGCCCAAACGTTTACTTTGGGATTCACGACCATTTGATGAACTACCAACACCTTTTTTATGTGCCATAATCTAAATTTTTTCGGGTTTGTTATTCTGAAATGTTTTCAATGATGATTCTTGTCAATTCTTGACGATGACCATTTAATGTTTGGTAACCTTTTCTTCTTTTCTTTTTGAAAACAAGAACTTTGTCACCTCTGAGATGCTCAACAATCTTAGCATCAACTTTAGCACCTTCGAGGACGGGGGTGCCTACCCTTGTGTTGCCTTCATTTTCGATCAACAACACCTTG
>JAZKYG010000022.1:0-2128 GCA_045612025.1 Bacteroidales bacterium | reverse complement strand
ATCGCTGCAATTCAAACTAAAGCAGAGAATGCTTATAAGACTAAGAATTATAAAACAGCGATAGGATATTATGATCAGATTCTCAAATATAATCCTAACGATCCAATATCTAAAACTCGTAAAAATGAGTGCGTCTATTCTGTAAGGAATGCTGAAGAAATTGCAGCCTGGAAAACAGTTGCAGATTGCCAGAATTTTGCAGATAAAGTGGCAAATGCACAAAAATATTTGAATAAATATCCAACAGGACGCTATAAAAAAGAGGCAACAGAATTTATAGAAGAAGAGGTTCTATGGCAGAAAGCTGTAACAGCAAAAACTTACGATGCTTATAAATCTTATATTGAGAACAGTAAGTTGGAGATTTATTCTGATAAAGCAAAATCATCTATATCACAAATAGATGATAACATGTGGACATCTGCTAGGAGTAAAAATACAAAAGAGGCTTATCAAGAATACATAACAAAACAAAAAAACAGAGAAGGTAAGTATTTAGGACCAGCTCAATGCTTTTGTAATTTGATATATGCTCGAGAATTATATCAGCAAAATCGTTTTAGTGACGCTTATGAATATTTCCAAGCTGCGAAAAAATATGTGTCAGAATCTGACAAACAAAAGATGGATAAATGCGTTGAGTACAAATTGTATGAGACAGCATGTTCTTCATCAGGTACTATACAGGATTGCAAGGCTTACATGAATAAGTATACTTGGAAAACTGGCGATTACTTCTTTAAAGTGGAAGATAAGTTGATGATGTTGTTGTGTAAAGAAGGCAAATTTGATGAGGCAATGAAATATGCAAGGTTAAAGAGTGAGCAGAAGTTTGTGAAAAAAGCAAGAAAAGCTTGGAAAAAAGCACATAAATAAGGTTAAAACTAAAAACAATAAAATATGAAGAAAATATTCATACTGTTGATTGGAATCATATGTTTGGTATCATGTAATACTAGTCAAAGAGCTTATCAGGATTTGGAGGGTTTTACTGAATACATAGAAAATTATAGTGACACATTCAGTGACGATGATTGGGAAGTCGCTATAATGCAGTATAATGCAATAGTAGAGAATGTGGATTCACATGTCTATACCGATGAGGAACTTATTGCTATAGGAAAACTCAAAGGTAGATGTGCCGTACAATTTGTAAAATATTCTGTAAATAGTACGAGCAGAAATATTAATAATTTCCTTTTGGAAGCTGACGGATTCTTGCAATCCATTATGGAAGGTTTTTCTGAATAAGAGAAATTATAATTGATAACGAAAAGGTGATAGGGACACATATCAAGTCTTTATCACCTTTTTCTATTATTAACATTTCACAGAAAAATATTTATTATCTTTGCACCTTAATTAATATCTTATAAAACTACAGACAATGGAAAATAACGACAAACATTTTAAACGTTACACGGTAACGACAGCATTACCATACGCTAATGGTCCTGTGCATATCGGTCACTTGGCAGGCGTATATATCCCAGCCGACACATACGTTCGTTACTTGCGAATGAAAGGCGAAGAGGTTTTGTTTGTCGGCGGCTCAGATGAACACGGCGTGCCTATCACTATCAAAGCTGAAAAAGAAGGCTGCACTCCACAAGATATCGTCGATAGATACCACAATATAATCAAAGATTCTTTCGAAAAACTCGGCATCAGCTACGACATCTATTCTCGTACAAGCTCAAAGACTCACCATGAGACAGCAGCTGCTTTCTTCAAGAAACTCTACGAAGAAGGTAAGTTCATCGAAAGAGAATCAGAACAATTCTTCGACCCAGAACGTAACAAATTCTTATCAGACCGCTACATCATCGGTACTTGCCCTAAATGCGGCAACGACCATGCTTACGGCGACCAATGTGAGAAATGCGGTTCTTCAATGAGTCCTGATGAACTCATCAATCCTCACTCAGCTCTCAGCGGCGCTGAACTCGTAAAGAAAGCTACAAAACACTGGTATCTTCCTTTAGACCAATACGAACAATGGCTCCGCGAATGGATCATCGAAGGTCATAAAGAATGGAAACCTAATGTCTACGGTCAAGTGAAGAGCTGGCTCGACAATGGTCTCCAACCTCGCGCTGTTACCCGCGACCTTGACTGGGGCGTGCCT
>JAZKYG010000021.1:0-22873 GCA_045612025.1 Bacteroidales bacterium | reverse complement strand
TTGTAATTCGATTTCTTTTGCTACAGAAACGCCGTCCTTTGTGATGTGAGGAGCGCCGTAAGATTTTTCGATGATAACGTTACGACCTTTAGGTCCGAGTGTAACTTTTACTGCATTTGATAAAGCGTCAACGCCTTTTTTTAAACCGTCGCGTGCGTCGAGGTTGAATAATATGTCTTTTGCCATTTTATATACTTGTTAATTGTTACTAAATGAAATAAAAAAAATAACGAGAAATCAGATGATTGCGATAACATCGTTTTCTCTCATTATCATATAATCTTTTCCTTCTAAATGGATTTCTGTGCCAGCGTATTTGCCATAAATAACTACGTCCCCAACTTTCAATGTCATAGGATTGTCTTTTGTACCAGGACCAACTGCCACTACAACGCCTTTTTGTGGTTTTTCTTTTGCTGTGTCAGGGATGATGATTCCGCTTGCTGTCTTTTGTTCTGCGAGAGCTGGTTCAATAACGACTCTGTCTGCCAATGGTTTAATTGATAATTGTGCCATAATTGATTATTTATTTATTGTGATTATTATTTTCTGTCCGTCGTTTTGTCAAAATGTTTGCCAAAAAATAAGGTTTGATGAAAATAAAAAAAAATGTCAGAAATATGACATTCTGACATTTTTTTATCTTATTGTAACTGTTCTTTATTCAGCTTCTGCTTCTGTAGCAGCTGGCATTTGATAATCTGAAGGTACAACTGTGTTTTCAATTTGTTGACGCATTTCTGTATCAACATTTACGCTTGTTCCAACACCATTTTTAGGAATTGACAAACTTGAAACAAGACATAACACAACTAAAACGATTGCCAAAGTCCATGTAGCTTTTTCCAAGAAATCGGTAGTCTTACGAACACCTAAGATTTGATTTGAAGATGATAAGTTAGATACCAATCCACCACCTTTTGAATTCTGAACTAAAACAACCAACATCATCAAAGCACTGACGATAAGGATGAATACTGAAATTGCTACGTACATCTTATTAATATTTAATTGTTAAACTTATTTTTTGCCTTTTCAATTAATTCTGCAAAGTAAACACTTTTTTCTGGATTTTTCAAACTTAATTTTTGATATACCGAAATTGCTTTTTCAACATATCCTTGATTAAGATAAATCGTTGCTAATGTTTCACTTATGATATTTTCTTTATCAACGACACTCGCCTGTGCCACCGTCATAGGATTATAAAACTCTTGTTTAGGTCGTGAGATTTGAGGATTTTCTGCGATAAATTTGTCAATAATCTCAGTTTTTGACAAAGTTTTTTCTTCTTTATTAGCCTCTTCTTTTTCTCTTTCTAATTCTATAATTCTCTGTTCAATAAGATCTTTTAACTCATCTAATGACTTACGTTTTTCTTCCAAAAGAGCCATCTCCCTCGACAACTCTTCATGCGATTTGTTCAAATCGATTTCAGGAATCACGATAGACTCTACCAGCTGTTGTCCATTGTCTGTAAGTTGTTGTCCATCATTACCAAATTCATCTGGCAAGTCACAAGTCTGTTTTTTCTCTTTCGACTCTGCCAAAAGATGTCTCAAAGAGTTTCTGTCTGGAGACATTGCAGCAGCAAGACGCAATTGTCTATTTAACTTCTTGTCTTCTTTTAAATCATATCCGACAGCAAGAAGTACCTGCGCTACAGTAAAATACGGATATGAAACGACAAGCGATGACAACATCTCAATATCGTTGTCATTGATTGACTGAGGATTATTTATAATATGCTGTAATCTCTCTTTATCCATATTACTTACCAATTTACGACAGCTTTGTTAAAAATATCTTGACACAAATCTTCTACGATCTGTTCCACCAAGACATCTTGAACGGCATTCAAATCTTGACCGCTAGGATAGTCCTGATATTGAGAAAACTTCTGCTCGAAGTCTTTAGACTCATCATATTTATTTGTAAATCTCACATTTACAGTCACCGTCAGTCTGTTCATAGCAGCAGTCTGATTACCTGTGATAGCAATAGGCGAAGTGCTATATCCTGTAATCTCACCTTCTAAAGCCAAGTCGCCATTCTGTGCGACAGACTGCAATGTCGTCTGATTGACAAACATATCGTTCAATGCATTGGTGAGAGTGTTGCTCAACAAAGGATTGACGAGCTGCGCATTGTTAGGGAAATATTGTACAGAAACGGTTTTAGCCTCAGCAGGAATGGATGCTCCTGAGAAGGTGTATATTCCGCAACTATTTAGGAGACAACAAGACAACAAGGCAACAAGACAACACGTTTTTTTTAAACGTCGTAAAGTCATAAAGTCGCAAAGGTACACTTTGCGTCTCCGTGTCTTGATATCTTTAAAACTTCTCATCAAAGGTTGATTTTATATTCGTTAATTTTTCTGTACAATGTTCTCTCGCTGATGCCTAATTCCTTGGCAGCATCTTTCCTTTTGCCTTTATGTCTTTCCAAAGCCTTGCATATCAGTTCTTTCTCAGTCTGAACCAATGATAATGTCTCTGTTTCTCTAACTTCTGTTTTTCCCTCTTCTTCATTATCCTGGACATAGACGAAAGCATCTTCTTCCTCATCCATCGTACTGATGACAGTAGCGTTTATAGGAGTGATATTGGCAGGTTCAGGGAGATGCTGAATCGTGCCGTTGTTTCTTTGTTCCGACAACTCCTTGACAGTACGACGAAGTTCAAGGATATCGTTCTTCATATCAAACAGCACCTTGTATAATATGTCGCGTTCCGAGAGCGGATCTTCATCTTTGCCGCCTTTGTAAAGCGTTGGCAATGAAGTGACATTATTGTTAGGAAGATAATTCTTAAGGATATCAGGTGTTATCACTCTTTCTTCCTCTATGATAGATATCTGTTCTGTGATATTTTTAAGCTGTCTGATATTTCCATCCCAACGATAGTTTTCCATCATAACGACAGCTTCAGGCGTGAGCTGAACTGCTGGCATACGATATTTTTCTGCAAAGTCAGCTGCGAACTTTCTGAACAACAACTTGATGTCTTCCTTACGTTCGCGCAATGCAGGTATTCTGATAGGCACTGTGTTGAGACGATAGTAAAGGTCTTCTCTGAACTTGCCTTTCTCTATTGCCAAAGGAATATTGAGGTTGGTAGCAGCCACTATTCTGACATCTGTCTTCTGTACTTTTGAAGAACCGACTTTGATGAACTCGCCGTTTTCCAAGACTCTAAGAAGTCGAGCCTGTGTTGCCAAAGGCAGCTCTCCTACCTCATCGAGGAAGATAGTACCGCCGTCAGCGACTTCAAAATATCCTTTTCTAGTATCGATAGCTCCTGTGAAAGAACCTTTCTCATGACCGAAAAGCTCGGAGTCGATGGTGCCTTCTGGAATAGCGCCACAGTTGATGGCAAAATAGTTCTTGTGTTTTCTTGAACTATTATGATGTATTATCTGTGGAATGACATCTTTACCTGTTCCGCTCTCGCCGTTGATTAATACGGTAAGGTCAGTGCCGGCAACTTGAACCGCAATCTCAATCGCGCGATTGAGATGCGGGTCGTTACCTATTATCTTGAATCGTTGTTTTATTGATTGGATGTCTTGAATGTCCATTTTATCTTAATGTCGCTTTAAGTTGTTGTTCTATCGCAGATTGAATCTTAGCCATAGTCTTTTCAATGACCTTGTCTGTCAAAGTCTTTTGAGTATCAAGCAAAACAAAACTCAAAGCATATTGTTTCTTGCCTTCTGGAATCTTGTCGCCTGTGTAGACGTCAAACAAACTTACAGATTTCAAAATCTTGTTCTCTGCTGCAATAGCAACGTTCTTGACTTGTTCAAAGTTCACATTCTTATCGAGAATCAAAGCCAAGTCGCGACGTACTGCTGGGAATTTTGGCAATGGTTCGTAACGAACTGCCTTAGCTTCTTTATTAGCTTTCAATAAATTATCCCAATTCATTGTTGCATGATATACTTCCTTCTTCAAATCAAACAACTTCAATGTCTTTTGATTTATCTTGCCGAGAGTACATAACTCCATGCCGTTGAGAGTGTAAACCATTGAATATTCGTAATGTTTTACGCTGCCTTCACTTGCTTCAAGTTTTTCGACATCTATATTGAGTTTATGGAATACGCCTAAGACATATTTCTTAAGTTCATAGAAGTCAACATTTTGAGGTTTATTGCTCCATAATTCTTCTTTATCCTTACCTGTGATAAACAAGTCAAGATTGTAGATTTCTGTATATGGTGACAATGAAACGCCTTCTTGTTTCTTATCAGCGTCATAGAAGTATGTGTTACCGAATTCAAAGAACTTGATATCGAAAATCTTATGGTTGTGGTTGTTTTCGATGCTCTTCAAACCGCCGAATAACAATGACTGACGAAGTACGTTCAAATCTGAACTCAACGGATTTAATATTCTGACATTTCTATTTTCGTCGAAGCTGTCCATATCTTTTGTGTAAGACTCTTTTGTCAAAGAGTTGTTCATGATTTCATAGAAACCATTAGAAGCCAACATGATAGAAATGTTTCTCTTTAATTTTTCTGGATCTGGCTTAGCCACTACGTTAAGAGTAGCGTTAATCTTTTCTGGAATAGCGATGTTGTCGTAGCCGTAGATACGTAAGATTTCTTCTACTAAGTCAGCTGGACGGTATACATCGACTTTACATGTAGGAACGTCAACTGTCACAGATTCGTCATTACGTTCAACGACTTTACAATCTAAGTTCTTCAAGATATTGACAGCGATATCTTTTTCAATTTCTTGACCAGCAATCTTATTGAGATAAGCGAATTTAAGTTCTACGCGTACTGGAGTGAAGTCGCCATTTACGATATCTTTAACCTCTGATGACACTGTTCCGCCTGCCAATTCTTTAATCAACAAAGCAGCGCGTTTCAACGCATAGATTGTCATATTTGGATCGCAGCCACGTTCAAAACGGAAGCTAGCGTCTGTTTGCAATGCATGATATTTTGAAGTCTTACGTACTGATGTTGGGTTGAAGTAAGCACTTTCGATGAAAACGTTTGTTGTATTTTCTGTCACGCCTGATTCTGCACCACCGAATACACCAGCGATACACATTGGTTCTTCTGCGTTACAGATCATCAAGTTAGTTGCGCTGAGCTTACGTTCTACGCCATCCAATGTAACGAATGGAGTTCCTTCAGCGAGGCACTTAACGACGACTTTCTTGCCTTTGATTTTATCAGCGTCGAAGATATGAAGAGGCTGACCTGTCTCCATCAATACGTAGTTAGAGATGTCGACGATGTTGTTGATTGAACGGAGACCGATAGCTTCCAATCTATGTTTCAACCATTTTGGTGAAGGACCTACTTTCACGCCGCTTACTGTCACGCCTGAATAGCGAGGACAAGCTTTGGTGTCTTCAACGACGATTTCAATTTCGTTATCGTTGTTTTCAACTTTAAAGTCTTCTACTGAAGGGATATTGAGATGATATTTATCTGTCTTCTCTTGATAATTGAGAGCTGCCACGAGGTCACGGTTGACGCCTATATGTGATGTAGCGTCTGAACGGTTTGCTGTAAGACCGATTTCCAAAGTGGTGTCTTGTTCTACAGGGAAATAGAAAGATGCAGGTTTTCCGATTTCATAATCTTCAGGAAGCACCATGATGCCATCGTGTGACTCGCCGATTTGAAGTTCGTCTTCAGCGCAGATCATACCTTCTGAAACCTCGCCACGAATCTTGCCCTTTTTGATAGTGAATGACTCATTGCCGCTATAAAGTTCTGTGCCTATTGTAGCGACCAATACCTTCTGACCTTCTGCCACGTTAGGAGCGCCGCAAACAATGTTGAGAGGTTCTTCTGCACCGACATCAACTTTTGTGATATGAAGGTGATCTGAATTTGGATGGTCAACACAGTAAATAACTTTACCTACGACAACGCCTTTCAATGCGCCTTTTATTGATTCATAAGGTGTTAAGTCTTCAACTTCGAGACCTGTTCCTGTTAATTTCTTTGCTATTTCTTCTGCTGATAATTCGCAGTTGATATACTGCTTAAGCCAATTATAAGATACTTTCATTGTAAAATCATGATTTAAAGTGCAAAGATAACATTTTATGACAAAATGTCAGAGGATTTTTAAAGAAAAATTCATAATTCACAATGCATAATGCATAATCATCACTTACAACAAAATTATGAATTATGAATTATGCATTATGAATTGTAATCACCCAATCCTTCCCCAGTCGAAGCCGTTGGCCAAGTTTCTATTGAAGAAGTCTTTTGTTATCTGATGTTCTGGTTTCGATAATGTAGGGTCATTATCTAACAAGAGGTTTACCATTCTTCTGGTATGTCTGATGATTGCCTCATCTTTGACGAAGTCGCCTATTTTCATCTCTATCATTCCCGACTGACGTGTGCCTTGCGTTTCGCCAGGTCCTCTCAACTGAAGGTCAGCCTCTGCTATCTCAAAACCGTCGTTGGTTCGTACCATAGTCTCCATCCTCTTCTTGCCTTCGCCAGTTATCTTATGATCGGTCATGAGGATACAATAAGACTGCTCTGCGCCACGTCCTACACGACCTCTCAGCTGATGCAATTGTGAAAGTCCGAATCTGTTAGCGTTTTCAATAATCATGACCGAGGCGTTCGGCACATTGACGCCGACTTCTATCACCGTCGTTGCCACCATGATATGCGCTTGATTTTTAACAAAACGCTGCATCTCGAAGTCTTTGTCCTCCGCACTCATCTGACCGTGTACGACGCATATTCTATAGTCAGGTTCAGGGAAGTCACGCAACAGCGACTCATAACCTTCTTGAAGATTTATAAGATCCATCTTCTCCGACTCTTTGATAAGCGGATAAACGACGTAAATCTGATGTCCTGCCGCTATCTCCTTCTTCATGAAGGAAAGCAGTCGAAGACGTTGTTCCTGATAGAGATGTACTGTCTGAATAGGTTTTCTTCCTGGAGGCAACTCATCGATTTTAGACACGTCGAGGTCGCCATATTGTGTCATAGCGAGGGTGCGAGGTATCGGCGTCGCTGTCATGACGAGAGTATGTGGTGGATATTCTGTCTTTTCCCAGAAACGGGCGCGTTGTGCCACACCAAAGCGATGTTGCTCATCGACGATGCAGAGTCCAAGCTGTTTGAATTTCACTGTCTCCTCGATGAGAGCGTGAGTGCCTATCACTATATTGATGTCGCCGTTTTCTAGTGCCGGCAATATAGTCTTACGTTCTTTTTGTTTGGTAGAGCCTGTAAGCAATGCCACCGTGACTTTCATATCACCGAGCATCTTCTTTATTGTCTCGTAATGCTGTGTCGCGAGAATTTCTGTCGGGGCCATCAGTGCTGCCTGGAAGCCATTGTCGAGAGCGAGGAGCATCACCATAAGAGCAACTATAGTCTTGCCGCTGCCCACATCACCTTGCAGGAGTCGGTTCATCTGGAATCCAGTCTTCAAATCGCTGCGTATCTCCTTGATGACGCGTTTCTGCGCATTGGTAAGAGGAAACGGCAGCCGTTCGTTATAGAAAGTATTGAAATAATCACCGACATTATTGAATACGACGCTTCTTGTATTCAGCGTCCTTTCTTTTTTATTAAGAAGAAGTTTCAGTTGGAAGAAGAAATGTTCCTCGTATTTAAGTCGCGTCGTGGCTTGATGAATGTCGTTACTGTTCAACGGCAGATGAATCTTATAGAAAGCAGCCTTTCTTGAAAGAAGTCTGTCCTGCATTATCAAGGAAGCAGGCAGATTCTCTGGTATCATCTCCCAGGTCTGAAGTACAAGTGTCTTTATTATCTTGGCAATCTGCTTCGTTCCAAGGCCTGCATTACGCAGTTTCTCAGTAGTGTTGTAGACACCTTGCAGGCTCTCTCCGACCACTCTATCGTTAGGGTCATATTCTTCGATGTCGGGATGCGTGAAAGAGAATCTGTTGTTGAAGACATTTGCCTTACCGAAAAGAAGATATTTCTTTCCAGGGATGAATTTGTTTTTTATCCATTTAAGGCCTTTGAACCAGACTAATTCGATGGAACCAGTCTCATCTGTGAACGTCGCGCTAATACGTGTCATACGAGGTTCGCCATGAGCCTTTACATTTGATACTGTTCCGACAAGCTGATAATAAACGGTGTCGTCATAAATCTGGTTTACCTTATGTATCTTGCTACGGTCAACATATCTGAAAGGGAAATATTCTAGCAGGTCTTGAAACGTGAAGACACCGAGTTCTTTGTTAAGAAGCTCAGCGCGTTTCGGGCCTACGCCTTTCAGGAATTCTATCTTTGTCTGAAGAATATTGACCATTTTGTTGTTATAAATTTTGGTTTGTAAAGATAAGAAAAGTCAATGATAACTGACGACCGACAACAGTTTTTTTTAATCACAGAAACTCAAAACCTCAGAAACTCAAAAATTATGAAGTTCTGAGATTCTGAGGTTCTGAGATTTTAAGGTTTTGAGTTTTATTAATATTCCCAAAGGTTTTGTTCGAAATCTATGATTGATTGTTTGATACGTTCTGACTCACGGAGAGCGTCAACACCTGTTGCATATTCATGGATGCTACGGTCGAACATATTATCTTCTCTAATGATGTAGCTATCGAAGATTCTTCTCATAAATACATCGTCATAGCTAAGTTTAGCTGCTGAGTTTGAACGGTTGAAGAATGGAGCTGCAACCAACACCTTGCGAAGGTTTTCATCGTAAGGAATCCAGAACAAACGTTGTGGAACGAGTTCACCGTCTTTTTCAACGACTCTGATTGGACAGATAGCGATGATCTTAACGAGCAACTCTGATCTTTGTTTGTCGAAATACCATTCTTCTTTTATTTGGCAACGTTGTACTTCAGCAGAATTCATTTCTGACTCAACATTCTTAACATCGATTACATTACCATAATCGTCTGTTGTCTGAATTTGTTGTACACTTGTTATCTGTGTCTTGATTTCTTCCCAGTTTGTTGGATTAATCAATTCACCTGTGATTGTTTCATCTTTATAAGCGACGACACCTGTTGTTGGATCTAACAAAGCCTCTTTCAATATAGTATAGAGATTCTTAAGATTTTTGTGAGGTGTTGTTGGGAAATAGAAACCTTGGTTCATCTTTTGACGGAAGTCTATTTCGCGCCAAATAGTTTTTTTCCACATGACATCGGCTTCTCTAACATAAGTGGAAGTCATAGGTGCTCTGACACCTGTTCCATTTTCATCATAGATTCCGTCTTGTACTGATGTTTCATTATCAAAGAAGTTTTGAGCTGAAGCTTCAGGTACGAATAAAAGACCTAATCCTATGAAACCTAATATTACAAATAATTTCTTCATTTATGCTGGTATTTTAAATTAATTCTTAAGTTCAATAGTGATAGGAGTATTAAGTATACGTTCCTCACCATCTGGAGATTTAACTCTGATATTTTCTATTGTGATACGTTGGCCACGTCTTGCGCTCTTCACGAGGTCTTCAACATCTTTGTTGAACTTACGGCCTTGAATGCCTTTAATAGGTTTAAGGTAACCGCCAACGATTGTTGATACGTCATAAGAAAGGATTTGAGAATGATAGCCTTCGAAATCGAAGTCAGGCATTGTAAGCACGAAACCGCCAGCAGCCAAAATCTCTTCCTTAGTGAATTTATCGTTTGTCTTGCCGTTAAGTACAGGAACTGGGTCTGGAGTACGTTTCAAGCGGAAGTCGCAGTTGTCCAAGATCATTCTCTTACCGTCTATCATTGTAGATACTGTAACAGTAGTGATATTGCCTTCGTTGCCTGGTTTAACGAAGTATTCTCCATCATTACCTTTGATAAGTTCACCATTAGTCACATCAACGCTGATTTGATTTGTTGTGAAACCTGGAGCTGAGATTGCTATTGGATTTTCCAAACCTCTATACATCACGTTCATCTTAGTTGGTGTCACGTTTGCTGATGGAGGAGCCACTGTGTAAGATGTGTGGAATGGATAAGGTTCTATCTCGCCTGTCATAGGGTTTTTCATTTCTACCACGCCAGCTATTGACTGTTCACCTTCTACATTTGCAGGCACCTTGATCTTTATGACGCCTTTTTTGCTAGACACTTCGTTAATTGCATTCTTGCCAGCTTTTGACAAGTCTTTAACGCCTCTTGCATATTTCGCATTGAATTCCTTGGTGTTGTCTGAAGCAACGATAAACACGTCTGCTTCATAATCCTGACCTTTCAAGACATAGGTTGTTTTTGGGAAGACCTTAGCTTCCAATGTATTGAATTTAAAGTCGCTCGCACCGATGTTTTTATATAACTCAGAGATAGCGTCATATTCGACTGTCTGTACTTCGCCAACTATCTCATTGATAACAGACACAGCTGCTGGGATAATGATATGATTAAAATTCTTCATTTCCCATGTAAGAGGTTCGCCGCTTGCTGCGAAATATTCTCCATCAGTGATCAAGCCGACATGATCTTCGAAGTCGGTAATTCCTGTCTCACCTAATGTCTTCACTATATATTGGCGATATTCCTCTATTTTATTACGTAATATTTCAGCATTGCCTTGTTCAATCATGAAAGCTGTTACAGCGTCATGTTTGTCTTTACCGACGATATTATCGAAATTTACCTTATGGAATACGCGTCTGTTCTTTGCTGGATCAGCTTTTTCCTTATCCATAATCACAGCGTCTTCCTCTTTTTCTGGATTGAAAATCTCATTTTCAGTGACGCCGTTATTTTGCAATAACAAAGCGAGTTTTATATCTCTTTCGATGAAGTTGATAACCTCATCTGTCTTTGTACGTATTTCTTGAGCTTTATTCCAATACTCAGCTGTTTTTTCAGGATGCTTGTTATATTGTTGCTCAAAAGTATTGTAATAGTCTTCTATCTTCTTATCGACGCTAGAGTAGGCAGTCTCAAGACCATCGTTCACTGTTGTGAAAGCATCGATAACTTCGACAGAAACGTTCAACGCTAGCAAGGCGGTAAGAACGAGATACATCATACCGATCATCTTCTGCCTTGGGGTTTCTTTTGCTCCTGACATGTTTAATTCTTTTTATCGAGTTAATAATAGCTTAATAAAAATCTACAGTGATTATGCTTTTACATTCATTGCTGAAAGCATGTTGCCATAAACTGTGTTAAGAGCTGTCATGCGTTTTGACAAGTCAGTGATTTGATGGTTAAGAGCTTCTGTTGATGTTGCAGATGCGTTAACTTTTTCAATATATTCTGACATTGTTTTATTCAACTTGTTGTTTGTTTCTGCAACTATAATAGAGCTTTGGAGTTGTACTTCAAGAGCGCCTACTGCTTCTGTTGCCTTTTTCATAGCCTTAGCGTAATCGTTTGTTGCTGCTACAGCATTGCTGATTTCTGCCATTTGAGCTGCATTTTCGCTAAGTTTGCTGATGCCTGCACCTAATCTTTCGAGTACTTGTTCGTTGATGTTAGCCTTAGCGAACATTTCGTCTAATTGTGTTGCAGATGTATTGTTATTTGTATTTCTTGCTTTTCTTTCTGTTGATTTTTCACCACCTTCTGCCAATTCTGGATAAACCAAGCTCCAATCTGGTTCCATGTGAGGTGCTTCAAATGATGACATGATAAAGATGATTGCTTCTACAGACAAACCAATAGCCAACATAATGTTAGCAGCTTGACCTGGTAACCAGTGGGTAAGTTTAAACAAAGCGCCAACGAGAACAATAGCTGCTCCCCAGCCATAAATATAACCCATTACAACTTTACCTTTTTTGCTCTGCATCCAGCGAACGAACTTTTTCATAACTTTTTCTATTTTAAATTATAAATCTTTTTTACTAATTAATAAACTCTTGATGCCTTTCCCATATTATCGCCCTTATTACGGCCGAGATAAGGTTGTACACAACGGAATCCGATATAACATTTTGCTGTATCCTGATATTCGTATGCACGTGTTGTGACTTCAAGATAGTAAGCTATATCTTTCCATGAACCGCCACGGACGACCTTTCTCTTCATGATAGCAGGATCTGTATCTTTGGCGTTGTATGTGTAATTAGGGTTCATGTCCCAAGTCTGACTATATGACAATGGATCATACGCGCTGTTTGTCCATTCTGCCACATTACCAGCCATATCATACAATCCCCAGTCGTTTGGTGGATAGTGACCTACTATTACGGTTCTCAAGCCGCCGTCTGCTACGTAATTACCGCGTAAAGGTTTGAAGTTTGCATAGAAGCAACCTCTTTCGTTGCGAGTATATGGACCACCCCATGGATATGGGTTGAGGTTGTTTCCGCCGCGAGCTGCCCATTCCCATTCTGCTTCTGTTGGGAGACGGAACTCTGACAACATGGTTTCACCTTTTTGTGATTGCAAGTATTTGTTAAGTTTTTCTGTACGCCAGATACAGAATGCCTTGGCTTGGTTCCAGTTGACACCGACAACAGGATAATGGTCATAAGCGACATGCCAGAAATATTTCTCTGTCAATGGGTCATTGAATGAATATGAGTAATCATAAATCCATGCTAATGTATCTGGATATACATTAATCTTGTCTTTCTTGATATAGACAGATCTGTCTCTCATACCTTGAGGACGATTTGCCAAAGCTGCATCTTGATAGTTCGCATCATTTCTAAACTCTTTTCTTGCAGCTGCTTGGAGATCGATCCAATAATATTCATAGTACAATTTTCTTGTATCGATTTCTTTTCTTCCGAAGAAACGTTCTGACTCTGGCAAGAACAACTCTTCAACGAGTGTTTCATCTTTCCAATCTATGTCTTCTTCCCAATTCAAAACTGGATTGTCATATTCTTCTCCGGTCTTTGGATCTTGGCTTATCAGATAAGCTTCTCCATTATCGCCATCACTTAATATTTTACGTGCGATAGAGTCTCTTACCCAATACACAAATTCACGATATTCGTTATTTGTGATTTCTGTCTCATCCATAAAGAACGCTGACACTGAGATTGTCTTAGGCTGTGTTATTTGACTTGATGCCACATCTTGTCCTCCAACTCCCATGGTATAACTTCCAAGTGGAACGAACACCATTCCGTATGGGTCTTCATGATTGAATGGCTGAGATTGTTTTCTTACACCTACCAACTCTCCTTGGTTTGTATCGCTACAACTTACAAGAGCTAAGATAACAAAACTTAATACTAATAACTTTTTCATTATTTTATTTAATTTATACTTATTTTCTCAACTTCAATATTTACATAACATTTTGCAAATGTATAAAATATCTATATATATGTCTATTTTTTTACAAATATCTAATATTATGATAAATTCTAGGAGATTTCTCCAGATTCATCTTGAACAAATAGCTTACGCATATCTCATGAGAGCCTTGAACGGCTATACCCATTGTGTTTATATCGTATGAATATGATATCTGTATGTCATTAAACTTAAATCCTACCATCGCCGCTACCGATTCCTGAAAACGATAATTTATACCGCCCCACACCTTATTATTATATAGCAGCTTCGCCCCTGCATTGAACTGTGTAGATGCGATGTCACTCATGATACACATTGATGGAAGAAGCTTAAACAACGGATTGTTGAATTGATATTCATAACCCGCCATCAAATAAAAAGTCCTATCACCGACAAAACTCGCACTTGTTGTTGCACTCGTTGATAGTTCCTTACCCTTAGATTCAAATAAACTTGTAACTGATAATCCGACATAGAAAGTTTCTGGAATTTGCCAGAACAAACCGAAGTTGGCATCTACTAGCATATCGCTTTGTTCTCCTTTCGGCAAAGCCGGATCATTGTCTACCATAGGATGATAGTTGCCGAAATCAACGCTACGGTTCACCATGCTCAAAGCCAAACCTATACCTAAAGTACCAGCGCCAAGATCTGCATGATAAGAATATCCCAAATTGATATTGACATTATCTTCAAAACCTATCTTGTCATTCATTATGGACAATGAAGCACCGCCTCTCAAAACTGGAACCGGTATATCTCCTGAGAACAGCATTGTCTTTGGCGCAACGCTATTGCCGTTCATATCTTTAAATCCTGTCCATTGGTCTCTGTAGATTCCCATCACGTTGACGCCTTCACTAAGTCCTCCGAAACCAGGATTGACACAAGCATAAGAATTACTGTAATTTGTGAACATAGGTGCCTGCTGGGCCATCATGATTCCACTGACCGCAACAAAAATAATCATCAATATGTATCTTATCTTTTGCACTTTATTTATCACTATATTTTTCTTAAACTTATATTTCTTATGTTTATTGTGTAAAACAACAAATTAGAATAACCATCTTATGATATCATTGCCGTTGGCAAAGATCAAGAGAGCAAGCAATATCACAAGTCCGACAGACTGAGCTATTTCCAAGAACTTGTCACTTGGCTTTCTTCTTGTGATTATCTCAGCCAACAAGAAAAGCACATGACCGCCATCGAGAGCTGGTATCGGCAAAATATTCATGACTGCCAATATTATAGACAGGAATGCGGTGAGATCCCAGAATGCCAACCAATTAAATGTATTTGGGAAAATACTGCCTATCGTTATAAATCCACCTAAGCTCTTGTATGCCTTGGTCTCTGGCTGGAAGATAAGTTTCAATGAATTCCAATAATCGCTAAGTTTTTTGCCTGTCTTATTAAATCCTTTTGGTATTGCTTCGAAGAATGAATATTCTACTGTGCTGAGATTGATGGTTTCTGTATATGCTCCGATTTTTGCTTCCTTTGAGAGATGCATTGCCACTTGCAATGTGTCGTCACCTCTAACCACAGCGAGACTGATATCACTGTCTCTGAATTGTGCTATTTGCTCAGAAAAGTCCTGGAAATATGGCGTCGCGATGTCATTGATGGCAATAATCTTGTCACCTATCTGTACTCCTGCTTCTTTTGCTGGCGAACCTGGTGAGAAATCCTTGATGACGAATGGGAATCTATATGACATCAACAATTCACTTGATTGAACCAGCTTGCTAATGTCTTCGCCATCTAATTCTATGACTTGCTTAACACCGTCTCTTTCTATTTCAACGACTCTGTTGTCTTCTAACAACATAGCCACCTGTACATTACTGAAATCTTCTATGTAGCTGCCTCCTACTGACAATATCTTATCGCCATCTTGGAATCCAAGTTCATTAGCCAATGGAGTTGTTACGATACCATATTTGTTAACCTCTGCTGTTGAGATATACTGTTCACCTTGAGAGATGAGCAATCCTGTGTAGATGAAATATGCCAGAACAACATTCATCACAACGCCTCCAATCATGATGATAAGTCTTTGCCAAGCAGGCTTGCTTCTGAATTCCCATGGCTGTGGTTCTTGCTGCATCTGACCTAAGTTCATCGACTCGTCTATCATACCAGCAATGCTGCAATAACCTCCGAGAGGAACCCATCCTATACCGAATTCTGTGTGTTCTTCATCTGTACGCCAATCGTCTTGTGGGAGCGTGCTGAGATCGATGGCTTCGTAAGTATATGATTTCTTATTGGTTATTGGATCGATATGTTCGTGTGTGATAAATTTATCAGGAACATTCTTGCTAAAAAAAGCGAAGCGCCATTTTCCATGAACTTTCTTGCATCTGAAGATAGAGAACTTTGGATTGAAGAACATATAGAATTTCTCTACTCTTGTCTTGAAAATGACAGCTGCTATAAAATGACCGAACTCATGTATCAAAACCAACAATGACAATGACATCACGAGTTGTATGATTTTTATTAAGACATCCATTTTTATAAAATTAGTTTAGCTTGCAAAGATACGAAAAATAGTTTACTGAAGATTGCTTTCAAAAGAAATATAATCTTCTGGGTCTAACGGCGTTCCGTTATACCACAATTCGAAGTGAAGATGAGGTCCTGTCGAGAGGCTGCCGCTGTTGCCATATATCGCAATAGCATCTCCTGCATTGACGAAATCACCATCATTCTTCAACAGTACGGCATTGTGTTTATAGACTGAAAACAAATTTCCATTATGCTGTATTCCAATACAATAACCATTCTCAACTGTCCAATCTGAATATATGACGGTACCATCTGCTGTGGCCTTAATCACAGAATTATTGCTTGAGACCAAATCAATGCCGAAGTGTTTTGCCTCTCTGTTGAAATGATTTGTCACAATGCCATTTATTGGCGCAAAAAATGAAACAAGCTTGAATTCCTGATGAATATCAGACATTATTCCGTTAGTGAATAAGTTGTTGCGTGTCTCTTCTTCATAGTTGCGTCTGAAAATACTGTCCTCCTTGGAGTTCTTTATCACGATATTGTCAAAATTAGTATTGACAGATTTTGTCAAAAGCGAATTAATACTATCACTCTCAAAGTCATCCCCTGTGATAATCCTTTTTAGATTATTGATATATAAATCTTTATGTCTAAAAACCTCTTCCAATGAGTCGGCTCTTCTTTCCATTTCATATACACGTCTGTTCAAGCTGACATCAGTATATCCAGGAATGTATTCTCTCAAAGGCGTAAATGCTATCAGATAGGTAACCAACACTATAAGCAATACTGACGAGAATATCAGAATATTGAAAAAGTTCAATAAAGTAAATTTAAAATGCGCCTTCTCTTCGTATGTATCGTTGTTATAGATCACTACACGATACTTTTTCCTTATCCTGTCTTTCAGTTTCTCTTTTTTGTTATTTGTATCTTGTTTGCTCATAAAGTATTAGTTTGAAAGATTATATCTTTCTGGATGTTTAGCATTAATACCACGATAGAATTTCTCCATCTGCTTCCAGTCTTCATCATAATTTCCTGTAGGATACAGCATTGGACCAAAACCTAATTCTTTTTTCTTGAAATCCAAGAAGCCAAGAACAATAGGCACATTAGCCTTCATAGCTATATAATAGTAGCCTTTCTTCCAATTATGGACAAGTTTCCTTGTTCCTTCCGGTGTTAATATGATATTCAAATCATCATATTTGCTAAACATAGCAACCACTTGATTTACAATATTATTGCTCCTGCTTCTATCAACAGGGATTCCACCGAGCTTTAACAGCAATGACCTCAAGACCGGAATATCAAAGAATTCTTTTTTTATCAGATATCTAACATTTCTGTCAAGATAACAATATGCAAGACGACCAAGGATAAAATCTGCAATGCTGGTATGCGGCGCCACCGCGATGACACATTTCTTAACGTCATCTGGTATATTGCCAACAAGTTTCCATCCTAAGAGATCAAATGTTTTTCTACCTAACCAATTCCACATTCCCATGACTATATATCTAATTGTAAATTAAGTGATTCCTTTATATTAACTACATTCGGGTTATCACTGGCCATCTTCTCAAACCTTTGTTTGTCAGTATATAAAACGACTTCTTTCGGTCTTTCAACGACTTCTTCTTTAAGAGCGAACTGATTGTTATGCAGCGCATTCTTAAGATGTTCATGAAGTGCGTACATATTATTCTGGTCCTTGACAACCAATATATTATCTATCTTAAAACTTACTTTCGACGAGTCTATTATTGTAGGCTCTGCATTTTTTATTCCAGCGACAAAGACTGGCGATGTGTTCTGATATTTCTCTACGAAACTATTCCATGCTGCCGTCAATTGCTCTTGTGTAAAGAGCGTGTTCCAAACCTCCTCAACGACCTCCGTCTTTTTAGGTTCCTCTGCCGTGATAGAAATGGTGCTAGTTCTGCCTAATCTGCCCATCCTTACTGGCTGCTGGCTGCTGGCTGCTGGCCGCTAGGCATTGGCTGTTGGACTGGAGCAGTCTGTACCTGAGGTTGAGCTTGAGGTTGTGGTTGCGCCTGAGGACGTGGTTGCGGTTGAGCTTGAGGCTGCATTTGTGGTTGTGGACGAACTTGCGCCTGAGGTTGAACTTGAGGTTGTGGTTGAGTCTGCACTTGCGCTGTCATCTGTGGTCTGTTAACCGCAGCCTGCTGTCCTTCCACATAGCACATTTTCATCAAACAGATTTCTAGATGAAGTCGTTTGTTATTGCTATTCCTGAAATTAAGATCACATTGATTAGCAAGATCTAAAGTCTTCAAAAGAAAATATTGAGAACATTTCTGAGCTTGTTCCGCATATCTCGCTTTGAGTTGTCGGCTAACCTCCATCAAATCAATGAGTCGTTCGTCTCTGCCAAGAAGCAGATTCCTGAGATGACTTGCCAAGCCTTGGATGAAATGCTGGATATCAAATCCATTTTCCACTACATTGTTAAGCAACAACAATATTGAGTTATTGTCCTTATTGAGAATATAATCCACCATCCTGAAATAATATTCATAATCAAGGACATTGAGGTTATTTATGACGTCTTTATATGTAATGTTCTTACCAGAGAAACTCACCATCTGGTCGAAGATAGATAGAGCATCACGAAGAGCTCCGTCCGCCTTTTGAGCGACGATATTAAGCGCTTCTTCTTCGGCCACGATACCTTCCTTGGCAGCTATGTTCTGCAGATGTTGGCTGATATCGTCAACAGTAATTCTCTTGAAGTCAAATATTTGACACCTTGACAAAATTGTTGGGATAATCTTGTGTTTTTCTGTAGTAGCAAGAATGAATTTAGCGTACGCTGGAGGTTCTTCCAACGTCTTAAGGAAAGCGTTGAAAGCTGCTTGAGAGAGCATGTGAACCTCATCGATGATATACACTTTATATTTACCGACTTGAGGAGGTATTCTCACCTGATCAACGAGATTACGGATATCATCGACGGAGTTGTTAGAAGCGGCATCCAACTCATAAATGTTAAACGAGTTAGAATTATTAAAGCTTCTACATGATTCGCATTCGTCACAAGCCTCCATCTCAGCAGTAGGATTCATGCAGTTTATAGTCTTGGCCATAATTCTGGCACATGTCGTCTTACCAACGCCTCTTGGTCCACAGAACAAGAATGCTTGTGCTAAAGTATTGGTTCTTATCGCATTCTGCAAAGTAGATGTAATTGCCTTCTGTCCGACTACACTGTCAAAAGTTATTGGTCTATATTTTCTTGCTGATACTACAAAATTATCCATGATAACAATTTTTTCGTGCTGTAAAATTACGAGTTTTCTGTAATTCTTTTTAATTTTTTTATAAAAAAAGTTCATATATAAACTCTAATTATATATTTTTGCATATTTGGAAAAATATTAAAAATAAAAGACTAAAAAAAGAGTTATATTTCTCGATTAGATTTTAAATTGTCAGAAAAGTGTTGAAAATCAGAAATAACAGATACAAGATTATCGCTGCGTTTTTTGCGATATTGATATTGAGTTCATGTTCCACAAAGAAAAACAAATGGAACAGAAGAGTTTATCATAACATGACCAGTCATTATAACGTCTGGTGGAATGGCGACCAAAGCGTCAAGGAAGGCGAGAAATTATTAAAAGAAAACGTAAAAGATGACTACACCAGCATCCTTCCTGTATTCAACTACGGAACAAAGGAGAATGCTCTGTCGCTCAACTCGCAAATGGATAGAGCCATCGAGAAATCATCAATTTGCGTTCAACGCCACTCTATGTATTTTGGAGGAAAAGAATACGTCAAATGGATTGACGACTCTTATCTCCTCATGGCAAAAGCCAACTTCTACAAACAAGAATATATCCCAGCACGCCGTACTTTCGACTTCGTCGCAAACTCATACAAAGACGATGACATAAAGTATGTGGCAAATCTATGGCTGGCAAAAACTTACATTGAAACACAGCAATATCCTAAAGCCGAGTCGCTTTTACAATCTTTGATAGTGACGACATCTGAAAATGACAAGATGCCGAAATATGTAAGAAACAACCTCGATCTGGTTTTGGCAGACTATTATATCAAAATAAAACAATATGACAATGCCGTTAAATATCTCAAAAGCGCATTGTTCAAGAATCTTAAAAAAGACACCAGAGCTAGAACGATGTTCATCTTAGGACAGATATATGAACGTCAAGGCGATAATGCAAGAGCCACTGAACAGTTCAAATCTGTAATCAAGAAACACCCGGGCTATGAGATGACATTCGAAGCACAGATGTATCTTGCAAAATGTCACAACTCAAGTGACACATCAAGCATCATGAAGATGTTCTGGAAGATGCTCGACGACACCAAAAACACAGAATATAGAGACAGAATATATTACGCCATGTCTGACGTCGCATTGAAAAAAGACAACGAAGACCTTGGCATCAAATATCTTAGAAACTCTGTCGCTACAAGTACAACAAACAGCAGACAAAAAGTGAAATCTTCACTTAAGGTTGCATCTATGTTGTTCGACAACAAAGACTATGTCTTGTCACAGGCTTACTACGATACCGTAGTGATGACGATGGACAGAAGCTATCCTGAATATGACAGTCTCCTCAATTTATCCGTCATGTTATCCGACTTGGTAGACAACCTCTCAACATATCAATTGCAAGACAGTTTGCTACGTCTCGTAAAGATGGACTCCGTGTCAAGAAATAAAATCATTGCAGGCGTCATCGAAGATTATAAAGCAGAACAAGAGCGTCTTGCAAAAGAGAAAGAACTTCAAGAGCAGCTAGAACTTCTGGGCGGAGATGAGATAGCAAATCCTAATATGTCAGCACCGATGTCTGGAGGTTCAACAGCATCATGGTATTTCTACAACCAGACATCTCTCACACGCGGCGCTGCTGAATTTAGAAACAAATGGGGAAACAGAACACTTGAAGACTTCTGGTTCATCAAAAACAAGAAAAGCATGATGACAGAGGAAGAAGCCGCTGAAAGCGAACTCCTTGAATATTTCACAGAAGAAGAATTGGCAACGCTCTCAGAGGAAGAAATTGAGCAACTGTTAGAAGAACGCAAAAGCGAGACACCAGTCGACACTGCACAATACCAGCCAACAGATATCGGATATTACTTGCAACAGCTTCCATTCTCAGAAAAGCAACAGAAAGAAGCTAATGAACAGATTCTCCAAGCCTTGAACAATATCGGCTACATCTATTATGACAATTTGGAGGATTACAAAAACTCGATAGATTCTTATACAGAACTGAACCAACGCTTCCCAGGAAACGAACACGAATTAACATCCTGGTACTATCTCTACAAGATGCATACTGCACAAAAGAACAATAGCGAGGCAAATTCCTATAAAGATAAAATACTTGCAAAATACCCTGATTCCAACCAGGCTAAAATCATCATTGACCCTGAATATTTTGTAAAAGAACAAGGCAAAGGCCTAGAATCATCAAATCTTTATGAAGAGACTTTCGAAGCTCTTAAGAACGGCAAGTACAAGAAAGTAAGAGCTAACGTAAACAAGGCTCGTACATTATGTCCTGACGACACATTGCTGATGCCTCGTTTCGAATATCTTGATGCAATCGCTGCTGGAAATGTATATGTCGTTGACTCTATGGCATATTCATTATACAGACTCATCCAGAAATATCCTACAAGCAGCATCAAACCGCATGCTATCGAGATTCTCTTGAAAGCCAACGAAATGTACAACTTAGGACTTCCTGTAGAAAGCGCTCGTCAGAAAGAAAAAGAAGCTGCTAAAGAATATCCTTACACTGATGACCCTAACGACAAGTATTATGTAATGATTATATGCAATACCAAAAACGTAAGAGTCAATCCATTAAAGGTTCGTCTCAACGACTTCAACAAAGACAGCTTCAGAATGATGCAGCTTGAAGTCAAGAATGTGATGTTAAGCAAACAAGAAGCCATCATCACCATCGAAGAGTTTGAAAACGAAGCAAAAGCCAATGATTATAAAACCGCTATGTTCTTGACAGACTATCTCTTCGGAGGAATAAAACAAGAATATTACAAAGTTCTTCTGATATCAAAGAGCAATTATCCAATATTCTTTAGCAATAAGAATGTTGATGAGTATATAGAATTCTTAAATCAATAACAATGATAAAAAACAATACTATGAACAACGAAAGTCCTGCAAGAAACATTATAGGCAACGGCACTATAATAAAAGGAGAAATTGAATCAAACGGTGACATCCGCATTGATGGAAAAGTTATAGGATTATTAAAATCTAATGGCAAGATTGTCTTGGGACAAAATGGCGTTATCGAAGGTGATATTTTCTGCAAACACGCTGATTTGTCAGGCCGCGTTAATGGCACCATCCACGTAGATGAGCTTACATCATTAAAATCAACATCACGTATTGAAGGCGAACTTACAACAAAACAATTATATATAGAAATCGGCGCAATCTTCACTGGAAAATGCGAAATGGGCAAGATCGACGCGCCTAAGGTAGAAGTAAAGAAATAATGAAATCTGTCAAAAAAAGATTCTGTATATCATTACTTTGTCTCTTTGGAATATTATGGGGACTGAGCATGATGCTTAGTATCTACGTTCCTGAATATATTACGCCCCAATGGCACTATCTGCTGCTTCTTTTTGTTGTGGTAAGCGTGATAATGTTCAGGAAAGCCATAAATATGAGAGACAAGAATGACATCTACAAACTGACAAATTTCCATATGATAGCAACTATATTGAAACTTGTTGGTTACCTGGCTATCATTACAATTTATGTCATTAAAAACCCTGAAGACAAGATAGCATTTGTCGTCACATTTTTAACATATTATCTATGTTTCTCAGTTTTTGAGACATATATGTTAGTAAGAAATAAATAAGAGAAAAATGAATAACGAGATTATCGGCTACGAAAGGATTGACAAGTTTAATCCTGAAAAATTAGAGAAGTTGCAAGAACATTATGCAGCGATATTGGAATTGCTCGGCGAAGACATCACACGCGAAGGTTTGGAGAAGACACCTTTACGCGTTGCAAAATCGATGCAGTTTCTGACACAGGGCTACAGCATGGATCCTAA
>JAZKYG010000020.1:0-60399 GCA_045612025.1 Bacteroidales bacterium | reverse complement strand
TCTGCTGAGTGCGTCTAATGCTTTTTCGTTGGCAGCTTTGCAGTCGGTAACGTTGATATCTTGGCAGATTAACCATTCGTTGCCTTTTGTCTTGTTGCCGCGAACGTATGGGAACTGATTAGGTTCCACGTTGTTCCATGTTATTGAATTGAGATTTTCAGCACGGTAATAAGGTCTTACCGAAAAACCTTCAGCTGTTTTCCAGACAAGTTTCTTGTCGTAATCAGCTCCTTTAAGGTCTTTTTGAATCACTGCTTCCCATTGTTCAGTGCTTACCTGTGGGAATTCTTCAAAAAGTTTTTTAGTGTTACTCATATCTTTTATGTTAAAAAATTATTGATGATTCTTAATTTGCAATTCTATTTAATTTGTTGAAGATACTCTTGTCTAATTGGAATACATCCCAACGTGTTCCTTCTACGCCGGTAGGAATGTCGAGGATGAACTCTAATTGGTTGTCATTATATACTGATATTCTGGCTTTTGATTTAGAAAGTTTTTCTGAATCTGTAATGTTACGGTTTGTGAAGTCATGTACGTAACAGTTGTAAGAAGCGTCATCGTCGACATCTGTTATTGTGATTGTCTCTGGACCATTGCCGTCGACGTCGTCTCTGTCGAGTCGTGCTGATCGGTCGTCAGCTACTCTTTTGTGATGATAAGCGATGTGATATTGTCCTACTTTTTCAAGATGAAGGTCGAGGTCGTTAGGGTTGTTGCCCCAATCGAGGACGATGCGTATCTGGCCTAACTCCATCAGTTTTGAAACTGAGAAACGGTTGAAATAAATCATGCCTGCAGCGACTTCAAAAGTCATGTCTGCTGGGATATAACCGTCTTTCTTGAATGAGAACTGATATTTGCCGTCAGCTTGAAGAGGAAATCTTACCAAACCTTCAACGTCTGTAGTGTATGTTCCGATATTTTTAATATTGACTGTGGCATTTTGGACTGCCTCATCAGTTTCAGCATCTGCGAAACGCAATGTGAATACACCTTGCTCTTGAATACCCATCTCGTCTTCAAGGATTTGAAACATATTGTCAAAATCACTGTCGATGTCTCTTCCCACCTGTGAAAATGATAAAAATGGTAAAGAAACAATTAAAAGTAAGAGTAATTTTTTCATAAACATTTATGTTTTAATTTCTCTACAAAAATAAGTTAAAAATCTTTATTTCAAACAAAATACCTAATAAATAATAAAGTGAATTTTTATTGCTGAAAAATGATTATTTTTGTAAAATCAATTTGAATTTTCTGATGAAAAAAATATTAGTGTCGTTATTTTTGTTATTACCTTTTGTGCTGAAATCCCAGACTATGGAAGTATTTGGTATTCAAGAAGGATTATGGGATTGCGACACTGTATTTGTTATAGATAACGTCATCGTTCCGGAAGATAAGTCGCTGACAATTGCCGAAGGAACGCACGTGATTTTCGATGATTATTTCAGCATCATGATAAATGGTTCGTTTAAGGCAGTCGGATGCGAAGACGATTCCATCTATTTTACCTCCCGCGACACTACGGGATTCTTCAATTGGAAAAAAGGAAAAGGCGCTTGGAACGGACTTATCCTTCAAAATGTAAAAGACACTGTATTATTGGATTACTGTCATTTCTCATTTGGAAAAGCGATAGAAGACAACAGTCAACAGTCAACGGACAATGGTAGAGTGGCGTCTTACGGTGGCGCAGTAAGAATCTACAACTCTTCCGTCAATATCACAAACACGACATTTTATCATAATCTCACCAATTCAAAAGGCGGTGCTCTTTACGCTGAGCATTCTTCTGTAAATATCTCGAATTGCGAAGTCGACTCAAACTTCGGTTTCAATGAAGAGGGCGTCTATATGCATGGCGCGGGTTTTCAGTTTAACAACTGCGAAGTGAAGATGGAGGATATGTATTTCCATGATAATTATTGCACAAATTGCTATGGTGGCGGTGTCAATTTCGACAGCTGTTACGTCTATGTCAACAATGCGATATTTGAAGATAACTACGCCGTCAATGCTGCAGGAATGGGAATCCAGAGAAGCAACGATTATGAGGTTAGAATCTCGAATTGTTTGTTTGATAATAATATAGCATATCATTACGGCGGCGCGATGGCGATGGCAACTTCATCTCCATTGATACAGAATGTCACTATGACAAACAATTATACCATGGCTGCTGGTGGAGGTGCGCTGCAGTTTTATAGTCAGGCGCGTCCTGTGTTCAAGAACTGCATCATCTGGGGCAACGACTGGTACGCTGAGCATGCGTCAATTCCGGACGGCTCGCAGATTTTCGTCTGGGGCAGCGACTGCTCTCCTGAGTTCTATAACTCGATACTGCAAGGCGGTTATGAAGAAGTGCATGGAAATTCAAGTATCGCTGTTTACGATACCGCTACAATGCTCGACAGCGATCCGATGTTTGTGGATGTTCAAAACCGCGACTTCCAGCTTCAATACGGAAGCCCGGCAATAAATAGCGGAAGCCTCGATACTACTGGACTTAAACTGCCTGAAAAAGACTTGGCTGGCAACCAGAGAATTGTCGGTAATAGAATCGATATGGGCTGCTATGAGTCAACAGCTACTTCCTTAAAAGAAATTAACTGTAAAAATATTAACATTTATCCTAATCCTCTGACATATAATTCAATATGCCGGTTTGAACTGAAAGAGACATCGGATGTGAATGTTAAAATATATAATCAGAATGCTTCGTTAATGTTCGTTAAGAATTACGGGAAAATGGAATCTGGAATGAATGAAATTCGTATGTCTGATTTCATTGAATCGCTGCAAAAAAATAATGTATATTTTCTGAACATTGAGTCAAAGGAAGAAATAATAAATATTAAATTTGTATACTAATTATGCATTATGAAATATGCATTGTGAATTAAGTTAAGAATCATGGAAAAAAACATCTTTAAAAACAAACAATTTTTAGGTATATTATTCGCAATCATTGCTTTTGCGGCTATAACATTGGTTTATTTTTCTCCAATCCTGGAAGGCAAGAGAATCAAACAGCACGATATTGAGATGTACAAAGGCATGTCTCAGGAAATTACAGAATTTCGTAACGAGACCGGCGAGCAGTCGCTTTGGACCAACTCTATGTTTGGCGGTATGCCCGCATGGAATATAGGTGTGTTTCAATATTCTAACTTGATGAATTATGTCAATAAAGTGCTCAATATAGGTTTGCCGCATCCTATTGGTTCTGTTTTTATTAGCATGTTGGGGTTCTTTGTTTTGATGATGGTGTTAGGCGCTAATGTTTGGATTAGTTTTCTGGCAGGTCTGGCGTATGGCTTTACCTCGTATCTGTTTATTGTAATTGGTGCTGGTCATAACTCTAAGGCTGTCGCAATGGCATATATGGCACCTGTGATTGCAGGTATCATAATGACTTACAAAGGAAAATATCTCTGGGGAGCAGTCCTCACTGCAATATCATTGGCACTTGAAATCAGAGCAGGTCACATCCAGATAACCTACTATCTTTTCATGATAGTGATGATTATGGTCATAGCTGAATTTGTTGAGGTAATCAAAACAAAGAAATATATAGATTTTGTAAAAGCAAGCAGTGTTCTTCTCTTCGCTGGTTTGTTGGCTGTAATGACAAGTACGACATCGCTTTATGCAAATTATGAATTTGGAAAAGAGACGATGAGAGGAAAACCTGTCTTGGTTGAAAACAGTGGAAATCAGACTCGTGGACTCGACAGAGATTATGTCACACAATGGAGTTATGGCATTGGCGAGACTTGGAGTCTGATGATACCAAATGTGAAAGGCGGTGCAACGGATCTTATTGGAAATGACAATCCTGCTTTGGCAAAGACCGAACCTCGTTGGCGTTCTATGGTGGCTCAGAACAACGCTTATTGGGGCGACCAACCTGGAACAAGCGGTCCTGTTTATGTTGGCGCTATAGTATGTTTCCTCTTTGTCCTTGGCTTGTTTGTCGTGAAAGGAAAGATAAAGTGGGTGTTGCTCGCTGCTACAATACTCTCAATATTATTGAGTTGGGGTAAGAACTTCATGGGATTCACCGACTTCTTCCTCGATTATTTCCCAATGTATAATAAGTTCAGAGCAGTCTCAATGACACTCGTCATCGCGGAAGTATGTATGCCAATTCTCGCGTTCCTTGCTCTCGCAGAGGTGATGAGAAATCCAGAGGTTTTAAAGAAAAATATGTATTATCTTTATGTATCTTTCGGATTGACAGCAGGTTTATGTTTGTTATTCTACATCGCCCCTAATGTATTCTTCAACTTCCTCAGTCAAGGCGAAGCTGCTCAATTCGCTCAGTTAACTGCTGGAAAAGACGGTGCCATTTATCAAATGTTTATGTCTGAACTCGAAAAAGTCCGTATTGCAATATTCCAGAAAGACGCAATCAGAAGTTTCTTGTTTATCACAGCTGCAGCTATAATTTTGTTAATAAATGTTAACGGAAAATTGAAAAACAATGTAATGTTTGCATTACTTGCTGTCTTAGTCGTTGCAGATATGTTCCCTATCAACAAACGTTATCTCAATAATGGCGACTTTATCGATAAGGCTCGCTTTGATAAGCCTTTTGCAATGTCTGCAATAGATAAGCAGATTTTACAGGATAACAGCTTGAATTATAGAGTTATGGATTTGACTAAAAATACTTTCAACGATGCAAGTACCTCGTATTACCATAAATCCATAGGTGGTTATCATGGAGCGAAATTACGTCGTTATCAAGATATTATAAATCATTATATGAGCGGTAATAAGATTGGCAGCGATTCGTTCTGGAATGTGCTTAATATGTTGAACACTAAATACATTATTCATACACAAAGTGATAATAGAGCAGGTGTGATGAGAAATCCTAATGCTTTTGGCAATGCTTGGATTGTATCGAATATAGATTGGATTTCAACGCCTAATGAAGAGATTGACGCTATTGAAAATACTGACGTCAGAACCACAGCTATCGTTAATGATGAATTTAAAAATGTTATCGGTGACTTTAATCCTGCTTCAGGAAATGGAATGATAAAGTTAGATTCATATAAACCTAACGAATTGATTTACAGCTTTAGTTCTTCAAAAGATGAATTGGTTGTCTTCTCTGAAATATGGACAAGCAAAGGATGGACCATGTGGATTGACGGAGAAGAAAGTCCTTTGATCAGAGCAGACTATATCTTGAGAGCAGCCGTTATCCCAGCTGGCAATCATCAGATTATGATGCGTTACGAACCTAAGATTTGGAAGGTCGGTAACATAATTCAATTCACTTCATCATTGATTTTAATCTTGGGATTATTTGCTGCAATCTTCGTAACATATAGAAAATCAACAGAACAATAATTATGCATTGTGCATTATGAATTAAAATGAAACGCGTCCTAATTATAACGTATTATTGGCCTCCATCAGGCGGTTCTGGTGTTCAGCGTTGGTTGAAGATGTCTAAATATCTTCCTGAAAATGGCTGGCAACCTGTGATTTATACTGCCGATGATGCGGAATATCCAGTCGAAGATTTGTCGTTGGAAAAGGATGTCGCTCCAGAAGCAGAGGTGATAAAACGTAGAATCTTTGAACCTTATTCTTTTTACAAGAAGGTATTGGGAATAAAGAAAGATGAGAAGATTAAGGCCGGTTTTATCAATGAAGGAAAAAAGAAATCTACTTGGAAAGAGAATATAAGTGTATGGATAAGAGGTAATTTCTTTATTCCAGACGCTCGTTGCTGGTGGATAAGACCTTCTGTGAGATTTCTTAAAAGATATTTGAAAAATCATCCTGTAGATGCAATTATCTCAACGGGTCCTCCGCATTCTATGCATCTCATAGCAAAAGAATTGCATAAGAAATTTAACATTCCTTGGATTGCCGACTTCCGCGATCCTTGGACTGACATAGATTTCTATAAGGATTTAAGATTGACAAAATGGGCCGACAGAAAACATCATAGATTGGAAAAATCGGTGCTGATGTCTGCTAATGAAATAGTTACTGTAGGAAATAACTGCGCGCAAGGGTTGAAAAATATCTGCGGAAGGGATGTTAAAGTAATCTGTAATGGTTATGATTTTGACATCAATATGTTAAAAAATGATAACAAACTGACAGAAAAATTTACCCTTTCTCATATCGGCATCATTGGCGCAAATAGAAATCCTGTCATGTTGTGGGAATCTATAGCGGATCTTGTTAAAGATGATGAATTCGCTAATGCTCTTGACATTAGACTGATAGGTCAGGTCGACAAAAGTGTAATAGATTCCATTAAAGCTAATGGCATAGAAAAATATGTCGAGATAATTCCATATATCCCACATTCAGAAGTACTTGAAAAACAGACTGAGTCACATGTGCTTTTGCTTTTCGTTAATAACACTCCTAATGCAAAAGGTATTCTGACAGGAAAGTTATTCGAATATATGGCTTCAGGTCGTCCGATATTGTCAATCGGACCTTCTGATGGCGATACGGCTATGATATTGCGTGAGACCGAAACAGGTGTTAATGTCGATTTTGATGATAAAGAGCAAATGAAGACAGAATTAAAACGATTGTTCCTTAAATATCGCAATAAAGAATCGTCAGCGACCTGTCAGAAAAATGTGGAAAGATATTCTAGAAAGAATCTGGCAGCTGATTATGTGACTTTGTTAAACTCTCTATAAATTATTGATTATGAAATCTTTTATAATATCAAGAGGAATCCCTTCTAAGGAGTATCCTTTATATGGGATATTTGAATTCGACCAAGCTAAAGCCTTGGCTGAAAGTGGAGTCGATGCTTCAATGCTTGTAATGGATTTCAGATCAATGGCTTATAAAAGAAAATATGGGTTCTTCTCATACGAAAGAGATGGTGTGAAAGTATTTGAACTTTCTTTGCCATTAGGTGTCTATCGAAGAGCCTTGCCAATATTGCAAAGACTGCTTTGGTTTTTATATAAAAAAGCCGTTAAGAAAGTCGGGAAACCTGATGTAGTACACGCACATTTCTATTCAATAGCTGCAATCGCTTCGATAATTAAGAAAAAAGCTAAAGTGCCATTCTTCATCACAGAACATAGCAGTAAATTAAATAAGGACGCTAGCCTTATTAGTGAGTTGGATAGACGCTTGGCTGTCAAAGCGTATTCTGATGCTGATTCTATTATTGCAGTTTCAAAGTCTTTATCACAAAACATTAAAAATAATTTTGGATTCGATAGTTCTATAGTGCATGATATTGTTGATGTGACAACTTATCAGTATGTGGAACATGCTAATAACCAAGGTTTTGTTTTTTTATCGGTAGGAAACCTGATACCGCTTAAAGGCTTTGATGTTTTGATAAAGGCTTTTCATAAAGCTTTCTCAAATGAGAAAGATGTCTTTTTGTATATAGTAGGAGAAGGTTTAGAAAGGGATAATCTACAAGGTGTTATAAATCAATATGATATTGGTGAAAATATAAAGTTGTTAGGACAAAAGCCACGTCATGAGCTGTCAGCTTTGATGACTGATGCTGATGCTTTTGTTTTGGCTTCTACGAGTGAGACTTTTGGCGTCGTGTATATAGAAGCGATGGCAAGTGGCAAGCCTGTCATTGCAACACGTTGTGGCGGTCCGGAAGATTTCGTTAATGATGATAATGGTATCCTGATTCCTGTAAATGACATTGATTTCTTAGCAGATGCATTGACACGTATGCGCTTAAATATTGATAAATATCAATCAGCAAAAATAAGCCAGGAATGTCACGAGAGATTTTCTCCTCAAAGCATTGCAAAAGAGATAATAAGACAATACGATAAGGTATTAAAAGGAACTAATTGACAGATATAAACTTAGAGTGAATCCATCTGTCTTCTTCTTTCGGAATGCTCATATAGTCGTTATATAGAGCTTTCAAACAAGCGTCAGTGTTATTTGGTGCCATGAATTTCTTGCCTTCAAATTCTATTTCAGAAAGAGGAAAGATATAATCTTTGCTTATCAATGATTTGTAAGGATGATTGTGTATAAGATGACAACCTATTATGTTGTCAGATTTTCTGATATACAGACATTTCCAGAATATCTTTAAGAATAATTTTATGAAAGGAAATGTTATTCCGGCTACGATGTTTTTAAGATTTATATATTGTTTTATATCAAAGAATTGGCTTGTTTTGATAGACCATTTTGATAAAAATCGTAACGTCTTTAGAGATACTTTAGGATATTCTATTATCTCGAAAATGTCGATGAAGATGCCTTTTTTATATGGAGCAGAGAAGTCGTCATATTGTTCGACAAAGAAAGAATTAAGGTCTCTTATTTTGCAGATAGAACGTCTGTAGGTAGGGTCTGTGTTTTGGTCCTGTAAGAAAAGCCATTCTGGCAATTCTTTAGGTGCTATTTCAAGAAATCTTTTATAGTCTTCGCTGAGCATGGAGATGTCGAGGTCGTCGTCCCATGGAATGAATCCTTTGTGACGCACCGCACCAAGTAAAGAACCGAAATCGATCCAATATTTTATATCGTGTTTGCGACAAATCTTGTCAACTTCAACAAGTATCTCTACTTCACGCATCTGTGCTTTTCTAAGCATGGTGCCTTCTCCGTTATATCTTGAATAGTCTTCCATGAATTATTGTCTAATTGCGAAAATATGGGTACAAAGGTAGGAAAAAACTTTTTATCTTTGCGACAAATAAAACCTTATGAACTCATCACCTTTATACCCAATAATAAAACTTCGCAGAGGTAAAGACGAAGCTGTAAAACGTTACCATCCATGGATTTTCTCAGGCGCTATCGAAACAGCAGCTCCTGATCTTCAGGCAGGCGACATCGTCACTGTCGTGGATTCTAAAAATAATATCCTCGGTACGGGTTTCGCTGAAGCTGGTAACATCGCAGTTAAGATATTGGCTTTCGAGAACAGAAAAATCGACAAGTTCTTCTGGAAAGAACGTCTTGCTAAAGCTTTCGAACTTCGCCAATTGATGGGATTGACAGATAATGAACATACTAACTGTTATCGTCTCGTTCATTCTGAAGGTGATAACCTCCCAGGTTTGATAATCGATATTTATAATAAAACTGCTGTCGTTCAGGCTCAGACCGAAGGCATGGCTCTCAACGTGAAAGCTATCGCTGACGCGCTGATGACAATAGAAGGTCTCAATATCACTTCGGTTTATAACAAGAGTTCTGAGGCGATGCAAAGAATGGGTAAGGATGCTGTTGAAGACGGTTATCTCATAGGTGAAAATTCTGATGAGTTTGTACTGGAAAATGATTCCAAGTTCTTTGTCGATTGGGAAGGCGGTCAGAAGACAGGTTTCTTCCTCGACCAAAGATTCAATCGCGATTTAGTCCGTCAGCTCGCTAAGGGAAAGAATGTCCTCAATACATTCTGCTACACTGGCGGTTTCTCTGTAACAGCTCTTAAAGGCGGTGCAAATAAAGTCGTTTCTGTCGACTGCTCAAAGAAAGCTATCGCCGCTTGTGAAAAGAACATCGCTCTCAACGGTTTCGATATCAAGGAAAATCCTAGCGTCGCTGAAGATGCAAAGCTCTTCCTTCAAAATATGAAAAAAGGCGAGTTCGACCTTATCATCCTTGACCCTCCAGCATTCGCTAAGAATCATAAGTCATTACACAGAGGATTGCAAGGTTACAAATTCATCAATCTTGAAGCGATGAAGAAGATAAAAGAAGGCGGTCTCTTATTCACTTTCAGTTGTTCCCAAGCCGTCGATAAGGCTCAGTTCCAAAGCATCGTGATGGCAGCCGCTATCGAAGCAGGACGCAAGGCTCAGATAATATTCCAACTTGACCAGCCAGATGATCATCCTGTAAACATATATCATCCAGAAGGCGCATACCTTAAAGGATTGGTGCTGAAGATTGATTAAAATAAAAGGAGGAAATAGCACAATGAAATACGAGATAATAAAAGAAGACTTTAAAGAGGTGGGACTATTCAAGACTAAGGTCTACAGAATAAAAAGCACGTCAACAAATGAACTTGGCGGCTACATTGAGAACGAGAGCAATCTGTCCCACGAAGGCGGCTGCTGGGTAGGCGGAGAAGCTGCGGTATATGGGAACGCGAGGGTCCTGGATAACGCGAGGGTCCTGGATAACGCGACGGTGTACGACTCTGCGGCGGTATACGGGAACGCGATAGTACGCGGGAAGGCGACAATAGCTTGCGAAGCGACGATATTCGGAAACGCCCAGGTCATGGATAACGCGACAATAGGTGGCGTAGCTCAGATAAAGGGCTTCGCGAAAGTGCGCGAGCACTCTAAAGCATTCGGACGGCCGGAGATAGAAGGCCAAACGGACGTACACGGAGAGTCTATAATATCGGACTGGGCCAAAATTATGGACTCGGACCTGGAAGACTGCCGAATTGGCGGCTCCGCCATGCTAAGAGGCGTTTCAGCAAAAGGGCTGCAAGTCCAGGGCTCGGGAAGCATGCAAGGAATATTAGTATAATAATAAAAGGTGATTTCTAAATAGAAGTCACCTTAATTTTGGGGGCAATTGCCCAAAATGCTTGGTAAAACCTCTGTAACTAACTAATATATAAAACAATATAATAACTTTGATGAAAATGTTTTCGTCAAAGTTATTTTTTATGTCAAAAAATAAGGAGATAAAGGAATACTCAAATCAGCTCCGTAGGAGCGGCAGTTCATAGGCAGGTGATGAAGCGCAAAGCGCGAAATCCCTGCAAACAGGTTTAAAAATTAATCAAAGCGCCGAAGGTGCGACAGAATTGAGTTTGATTTTTCTGTCGTACCTTCGGCACTCTTATCAAATCCGATCTTTATGCAGGCATTCCGAGCTACGCTCTTCATACCTGCCTGGAAACTATCGTCCCTAACGGGACTAATACTGTTGTAATCTTTAAAAATGAGGTCTTTTTGTTTCTCAATTACCAACTATTTTTGTCAACATTACCATTTCATTTTCTCAATCGTTTTCGTCGTAGAAAACCCTTCAACTAATTCTATTGTCTCTACTTTTCCACCTTTGTTAGTAACGATGTCGTAACCGACGATGTCTTCTGCTTTGTAATCTTTGCCTTTGACAAGTATGTCAGGTTGTACGTATTTGATTAAATCATAAGGAGTGTCTTCCTCAAAAAACATTATTGCATCGACAAATTCAAGTGCTGCCAGCACTACAGCGCGTGCTTTTTCATCATTGACTGGTCGTGATGGACCTTTGATTCTTTTTACTGAAGCATCTGTGTTTAAACCGATTATCAACACATCGCCAAGGTCTGCTGCTTTAGAAAGATATTCAACATGACCGCGATGCAAAATATCGAAGCATCCGTTTGAAAAGACTATCGTTTTTCCTTCCTTACGCCACAAATTCAACTTCTCTTCAATAGATTCCTTGTTTAAAATCTTATCGTAAATCTTTTCTAAATGTTTCATATTGACAATCTTTAATAAGATAATACAATTCCTAATTCCTAACTCCTAACTCCTCATTAATCGGTTTCCGTCTGTCAATAAAGAACATAGTGACGTAAGAAATAACGCCTGTTACGAGATAGAAAATCATCTGACTTGTATGGTTTATCGTAACGAATGACACGGCTGCTGCTTCTGAGATGCCGTAGAATCCGTTTAATAAAAGTATGCCGATGAAGTGATAAACGCCCATCCCTCCTGGTACTGGTGCTACTACGCCTAAGGTCGCTAGCCCTAATAAAGTGATGGCTTCTGTTAATCCTAGATGTGATGTCTCAGGAAGCATATAGAATGGCAACCAAGTCATTACGACATAAAATCCCCAGATTAACAAGGTGTAAAGTATGAACAAACCTTTCTTCTCCATGGTGAAGATTGTCTTGATGCCATCGAGGAAACCATTGCAGATAGAAGCTATTTTTCTGTATATCTTATTTTCTGCTATAATATCTTTTTTCTTTCTGAAGATGAATACGATAGCAGCAAAAACTGCAACTATTGCGGAAATTGATATCACGCCTAAGACGATATTGTTTTTTAAGGTTTCTATCAAAGGATTAAGCCAAGAGGTGATGAGACTTCCAAGCAGATTCCATTGACATACAACGACTAATATCGCCATTGCAAATAAAATGGCCAGGTCGAGGACGCGTTCGGAGATGACGGTTCCGAATGACTTGTCGAAAGGTATGTTTTCTTTTTTTGTGAGTGTTCCGCAGCGTGTCACTTCGCCTAGTCGTGGGAAGACCGTGTTGGCGAAATATGCTATCAGAACTGATTCGTAAGTTGTTGACACTCTTGTTTTATATCCAAGAGATTCTATCAAGATATTCCAGCGTAAGGCCCTGAAAAATAAAGATATTCCCAGACATGCCAGACTTAGCAACATCCAGGAATATTTTGCAGTCTTGACATAATCCAAGACTTCTGAGAAATTTATTTTTCTAAAGCAAAGCCATAGAAGAAGTATTCCCAATAAGAGGAAAACAATATATGTTAAAATATTGGAAATCTTCTTTTTCAATGCTTTTGTTTTTCTATATTTTAACTTATGCGCTATGCACAAAGTCTGTTGTCCGTTGACTATTTATATCTTATTATTTTCGTTAGGGAATACGATAGAAGGCTTGTGTTTCTTAGCTTCTTCGAAATCCATTGAGCAGTAAGAAACGATGATGACGAGGTCGCCGACGTTTACTTTATGAGCTGCTGCTCCGTTGATTCCGATGACGCCTGATCCGCGTTCGCCTTTGATAGCGTATGTGCAGAGACGTTCTCCATTAGTGATGTTGTAGATGTCAACACGTTCGTTTTCAATGATGTTAGCTGCATCTAACAAGTCTTCGTCAATAGTAATGCTGCCGATATAGTTAAGGTCGGCTTGAGTTACTGTAGCGCGGTGGATTTTTGATTTAAGAACTTCGATATTCATATTAAAATATTCTAACGTTATCAATTAAACGGACTGGACCGAGTTGAAGAGCCACGAAGATACGAGCGTGTTCGCATTCGTTCCAGTTTTCAATGGATTTAAGATTTATTTCGTCTGTGATTTCGACGTATTCCACGTCAAACTCTTTTATTTCTGCGTATTTAGCGAGAGCGTATTCTCTCATCTCTGCAGGTGACATTGAATCTTTTTTAGAAACGGCGTCATTGAGTGTAGCGAAGATTTTTGGTGCTATAGCGCGTTCTGTCTCGTTGAGACGTACGTTGCGTGAACTCATTGCGAGGCCGTCGTTTTCTCTTATGATAGGACATGGGACAATCTCGAGGTTCATATTGAGATTGTTGACCATTTTCTTTATGATTGCGAGTTGTTGGAAGTCTTTTTCTCCGAAATAAGCTCTGTCAGGATTTACTATCTCGAACAATTTACGAACAACGATGGCGACGCCGTTGAAGTGGCCAGGGCGGCAAGCACCTTCCATGACGCGTTCTAAATCGCCGAAGTCGTAATGTTCTTCAACTTTTTCAGGATACATCTCCTCGACAGAAGGCATGAAGACTGCATCGCATCCTGCGTTTTGAAGTTTCTCGATGTCGAGTTCTGGAGTGCGAGGATATTTCTCCAAATCTGTAGGATTGTTGAATTGAATTGGGTTGACAAAAACGCTGCTGACAACAATGTCGTTTTCTTTTTTAGCACGATTTATCAAAGAAATATGACCTTCGTGAAGCGCTCCCATTGTAGGAACGAAACCGACTTTAAGTCCTGAATTATGTTTTTCTTCTACAAAACGTTGAATATCAACGATAAAATTAAAAACCTTCATCTTGTGAAAATTCTTTATTGTAAATTACAAAAATCACACAAAGGTAATTATTTTGGCAAAATAATAAATGTAAAATGAAAAATTAATTATTGACAAAAAATCACTATTTTTGCACACAGAATTGGCTAAAGGCAAAAGTCCAAAGTCTAAAGGTAATTATTCATTTCAATTATGCATTATGCATTATGAATTATGAATTAAAAATGCCCCTATAGTTCAACGGATAGAACGAAAGTTTCCTAAACTTTAAATCTGGGTTCGATTCCCGGTGGGGGTACAAAAACAAAAAAGGCTGCTGATTAGCAGCCTTTTTCCGTTATAACTTATAACTCACTTTGAATCCGTCGTATTTTAATCTGTTGGATTGTATGTGATTGTACGCTGAAAGTTTCATGACATATCCTGTGATGCCAGCTCCAAGTCCTACTACTGTGCATAAAAGTGCTGTGTCAACAGATCCGCAAAATGCAGCCATACTTGTAAAAACACTGCCAGCTATAATCAAAATATCACCCGACAATGCTTGACGTGCATATTTGTCTAGATAATAGTTTGTCTTTGCTAATTGCATGCTCGTGGCTTCGTATTCAGCCGCTAATTTGTCGTAGCCTAATTTTGGAGTGCTTTGTAGTTCGCTTGTCTCACCTGAATTTTGCTTGTCAACAATAACATAATCGTTTTGAGCGATTCCTATATAAGAGAATGCTAAAAATAAAATGACTAATAATCTTTTCATGGCTGTAAGTTTTTAAGTTATACTTTTAATTAATTTTCCACCACAAATATTGTATTTATTTTTTATAAAAACAAGTGTTAATGGAGTTTTTTTAATAAAAATCGGGGGGGTAATACATTGATTGTTAAATTATTATAATCATATCTGTACCTATAGTATGATTGTTTTCATATAAAACATTCGTTATTTACAATAAAATTTTAACAAAAAATATCACAATAGTCTCTAAACTTAAACTTCACTACTTTAACCATTTGTCTTTTGTCTTTGGTTGATTATACCCTTTAAGGTATAATATTATCTTTTGCTTGTGTTTTTATACCCGAAAAGGTGTAAAATAAAATATTTTAATTATATTTGCACCCTAAAGGGTATAATTATGGAACAAAGCAGTTTATCAAAATATGTAAAAATAATGCGTAAGCAGTATAATCTCACGCAAATTGACTTGTCTGAGAAATCAGGTGTCGGTCTTCGTTTTGTTAGAGAACTTGAACAAGGCAAACAGACTCTTCGTTTAGATAAAGTCAATCAGATTTTGAATTTATTCGGATGTGAAGTGGGTGTTGTTAAGATTGAAAAAGATATTGAATTATGAAACAAGCTACCGTTTTTTTACGAGGTGAAAAAGCTGGAATTCTTACCGAGGATGAGAATGGGTATACATTTCAGTATGATTTGAATTTTCTTTATTCAACTAAAGCTGAAGCTATAAGTTTAACATTGCCATTGACGGAAAAACCGTATAATGAAAAAGTTCTTTTCCCCTTTTTTGACGGACTTATTCCAGAAGGCTGGTTGTTGGATATAGCTGAAAATAATTGGAAAATAGATGCTCGTGATAGAATGTCGTTGTTAGTGGCATGTTGTAAAGATTGTATTGGTGCTGTTGGTGTTGAACTTATAAATAATGAGGAGAAGTAGTATGAAATGTTTGTTTTGTTATAAAGAGCTTGCTGATAATGAGATAGATTTTCATAGTTCTTGTTCGAGAAAAATATTCGGTGCAACAACAGCTCCAGAGTTGCCTTATACTCGAGACAATCTTACCGAACTTGCAAGACAGGTTGTGCGTAGCCAAACGACATTAACAGGCGTACAAGCAAAATTGTCTTTGGATATAAAAAAAAGCGGTCGTAATGAGGCAGAGAGATTCACAATTGTTGGTTTGTGGGGAAGGTATATTCTAAAACCTCAGACGGAACGTTTTGCAAATCTTCCTGAATTAGAGGATTTAACTATGCATTTAGCTGAAATAGCGAAAATCCAAGTTGTTCCTCATAGTTTGATTCGGTTTTCAGATGGTGAACTTTGTTATATAACACGACGTATAGATCGTACTGAAAATGGTGAAAAATTGGCAATGGAAGATATGTGTCAGCTTACAGAACGTTTGACGGAACATAAGTACAAAGGCTCGTATGAACAAATTGCAAAAGTCATACAAAAATATTCATCTGTTCCCAAATTGGATTTAGTAAACTATTGGGAACAAGTTGTTTTTTCATGGATAACAGGTAATGCAGATATGCATCTGAAAAATTTTTCTTTGTATAGTAAAGTCGATCATCTATATAATCTTACACCGGCTTATGATATGTTGTCAACGGCTTTGGTTATGCCTGAAGACATTGAGGAACTTGCTCTTACATTGAATGGAAAGAAGCGTAAAATTAGAAAATCGGATTTTGAAATTTCAATGCGGGCGTCGGAATTAGAAGAAAAAGTTATTGGAAATATTTTTAATAAATTCTTGAAAGTAAAAGATAAATGGTTCGACTTTATAGATATTTCTTTCTTACCAGATGAAATGAAAATTGCATATAAAGACATTATCACAAATAGGTTAAATTTATTGAACTGATTATGCGCCTCATCACGACTCCGAAAATATTAAGACTGTTCTATCCTTCATTTCTTTGGGAAATGCCTAAGGGTGAGAAAAAACTTTACCTCACTTTCGATGACGGTCCGCATCCAACTATAACTCCGCAGGTTCTTGAAATCTTAAAGAAATTTAACGCTAAAGCGACTTTCTTCTGCATCGGCAATAATGTTAATAAATATAAAGATACTTTCGAACTGATTAAGAATGAAGGTCATGCCGTCGGAAATCATACTTTCAATCACGAAAGAGGATGGAAGACAAAAACCAAAGATTACATAAATTCCGTAGAACAAGCCGACGCTTTGATACAATCGCCTCTTTTCCGTCCGCCTCATGGAAGGATCAAATCATCACAAATCAGATTGATTAAAAAGCTCAGAAATTCAAAATCTCAGAACCTCAGAAGTTTAGAAATTAAAGATAAATCTGAACTTCTAAAGTTCGAGAGTTCTAGAATTCCAGAATTTAAAATAGTGGCTTGGACTGTGATATCTTACGATTGGGATAAGTCTTTAAGTCAGGAGGATTGTTTTAATAATGTGATAAAAAATGCCGACGACGGAAGTATCATCGTCTTTCACGACAGCGAAAAAGCAGTAAACAATATGATTCCAGCACTTACAAAAGTCCTTGAATATTATGTGGAAAGAGGATTTACTTTTGATAAATTAGGAGTAAGGAATGATTTGTAGAGACGTATCAATGATACGATAAAAATAAACAAACATTGATGCGTCTCATTAATTAGGCGTTGGCAAAAAAATCTTTTGTCTTTTGCCTTTTGCCTTTTGCCTTTTTCTATCTTTGCAATTATGAAAAAAATCTCTCAATATATATTTAGCTGTCTCGCATTCATTTTGATGTTGAGTTTCATGCGATGCGCTAATGTCGTTTCGCCATCGGGCGGTCCGAAAGATAAAATACCACCTGTAGTATTACATTCTCTTCCTGAAAACCAGTCGGTTAACTTTCACGATAAGGAAATACATATCACATTTGATGAATATGTGACTCTCAATAATCCAAACAGCAATATTTTTATCTCGCCTCCCTTGGAGAATAATCCGGAATATAAGCTTAGCGGCAAGTCGTTGATAATTAGATTTAAGGAAGCGTTGAAGTCTGATGTTACCTATTCAATAAATTTTGGAGAAGCCATCAAAGATCTTCATGAGGGCAATGTGTTTAAAAATTATTCCTTTGTCTTTTCTACAGGCGATAATATCGACACTCTAACATTAGAAGGAAAGCTGCTCCAGGCTGTCGATCATAAGCCTTCAGCCGATTATTTTGTGATGCTTTATTCTGATGTTAATGACACACTTAGCATTGACTCTCTTCCTTATTTCATTAAACCTTATTATGCAGCAAAAAGTGATAAAGAGGGTAATTTCAAATTCTCTGGCTTGAAAGAAGGTGATTATCTCATCTTTGCCTTGAAGGATGAAAACTCAAATATGAGATTCGATTTGCCGAACGAAGGTATCGCATTTTTGGATAGTCTTGTAAGACCAGTTCAGAATGCACAATTCATAATTCATAATGACTCTTTGTCAAATGATTCTGTTAAACAGGAAGTTAATAAAATAGAACCTCTTGTTTTATATTCATTCTTAGAAGAAGACACTATTCAAAAACTGCTTAAGAAAGAAATCGTGGAAGAAGGACTTCTTCGTTTTGTCTTCAATCGCCCAGCGCAGGATGTCAAGATGGAAGTCTTGGAATCATTGCCTGATACCTTCAATATATTAAAAACATATTCAGCAAATTACGATACTATCAACTGGTATTTCACTCCAAATAAAGATAGTCTTTTATTTGCCGTCAATTACGATACTTTAATCAACGACACTACTCTTTTAAGTCTGAAACCTCGTAAATCCGGAGGAAGAAAGACCAAGACAGAGACAGTCGCAAAATCGTTGGAGATAAGGACAAATATAATATCTGGCAGGTTGAATCCTGAACAAGATTTGATCTTGACTTTCAAAGAACCTGTCACTGATGTCATGATGCGTGACACTACTTGGTATATCGTTGATAAAGATACAATAATCAATGACTTGAATTTTGTTAGACTTGATTCTTTCGGACTGAAATATAAACTTGACAAGACTTTTATTCCTGAAAAATCGTATAAGATAATCGTTCCTGATTCGGTGTTTTATAGTTTTAAAGGCGTGACTAACGACACGACGGAGTTTGCTTTCAAGGTCCCTGAACTTGCTCAATATGGAAATATTTTCGTCACGGTGGAAGTTCCAGAAAACGTGCCTCAGATCATAGTGGAGCTTCTTGACGACAAGGATAAATTTGTTGCGAGACAGATAGTTGACGAAACAAAGAAGATTGAATTCAGATATCTCTCCCCAAAGAAATATAAGCTTAAGGCTATACTTGATAAAGACGGTAACGGCAGATGGTCATCAGGAGACTACGGAAAGAAACTCTTGCCGGAGCCTGTATATTTCCATAAAGATGTCTTCGATGTCAAGGCAAACTGGGACATCGATTTGGAAGAGAGCTGGAAGTTTTGAGTTATTTTAGAAATTCAAAAATTCAAAAACTCAAAATATTCTGAGGTTTTGAATTTCTGAGGTTTTGAATTTTATTCAAATAGTGTTGTGAGTTCGAATTTCTCGCAGTCGAAGAGTCCTTTGTCGCTGAGTTTCAGTTTTGGTATCACGAGCAATGACATGAATCCCATCGTCATGAATGGGTCGTTGAGTGTCGAACCGAACTCATGTGCCAAGGCGACGAGCATACGGTAGTCGCCGGCAATCTTATATCCGTTTTGATTTGTCATAAGACCTGCGATAGGAAGCGGAATGCATTTGTGTTGATCGTAGCTCCATGTTACCAGTCCTCCTTTCGATTTGATAATCATATTAGCAGCTCTTGTCAATTCCTCATCGCTGCATCCGATAACAACGATGTTATGGCTGTCGTGTGCTACACTTGAAGCAATCGCTCCTTTCTTCAAACCAAAATTCTTGATGAAGCCTAAAGCGATTTTCTTTTTCTCATAACGGTTTATGACGGCTATCTTAAGTATGTCGTTATCAACATCGCTCACCAGGTTGTTATTGACGCTTTTTGCTCTGCCGATGAGTCTTTCTGTCAGAATCTCTCCGCTTATAGCATTGATGATCTTGATGTCTTTTCCTTCGTCAGCAATTCTGAAATCTTTAATCAGGACTTTCTCTGCAGCGAAGTTATTTGTGTTCTCAACTTCGTGAACTGGTATCAGCGACTTGTAATTTTCAGCCACTAAATTTCCGTCGATATAAGTCTTTAAGACATTGAAATCTTTGAAGTTGTCGATAATGATAAAGTCGGCTGGATCGTTTTTCTGTAATAGTCCGACTTCGAGATTATAATGCCTTACTGGATTCAATGTAGCGGCTTTTATGACATCTAAGGTGTCATAACCTAATGATATGGCTTTTGTTATGAGTCTGTCGATATGACCGTTGATAAATTCGTGAGGATGCATATCATCAGAACAGAACATAATCTTATCAGGACGTTCTTTTATTAAAGGAATGAGAGCGTTGAAGTTTTTTGCAGCGCTGCCCTCACGAATCTGTATTCTCATTCCTAGAGCTATTTTCTCACGAGCTTCTTGAATGTTAGAGCATTCGTGGTCTGTCGTTATTCCTGTGCTGCAATATTTTATCAAATCGTTGCCGCTTAGAAGCGGAGCGTGTCCGTCGATAGGTTTGTTATGTCGTTTCGCTGACTCTATCTTTTTGATGACTTCTTCATCCTCGAAGATGACGCCAGGATAATTCATCATCTCGCCGAGATATTTTATGTCGTCTATGGAAAGAAGTTCGTCGACAGCCTTGGAATCCAAGACAGCGCCTGATGTCTCGAATGATGTGGCAGGCACGCAGCTCGGAGCTCCGAAGTAGAATTTCATAGGGGATTTCTTTCCTGTCTCTATCATGTATTTCACGCCTTCGATTCCTAAGACATTGGCTATCTCGTGAGGGTCGCTGACAGTAGCGACAGTGCCATGGACGGAGGCGAGTCGGGCAAACTCGGTTGGTACAAGTAACGAGCTTTCGATGTGGATATGAGAATCGACAAGACCTGGCATTATGATCTGATTGCTGTCATTATCTTTTTCTATAATATCGACAATCTTACCGTTTTCAACAAATACAGTTCCTTTGAAAATACGGGAATTTATCACATCGACGATTTGTCCGCTTACTTGAAATACTGACTTATCCATATTTGAAAATTATGAGCAAATTTACTATTTAAACCTGAACATTTCAAATAAACAATGGTTTATTAATAAAAATAAATTTTGCTAGCTATGAGTACGATATATGACTTTAAGGCCCTGACTTCAAACGGAAAAGAGTTGGATTTCAATCAATTCAGAGGCAAGGTTTTGTTGATTGTTAATACCGCAAGCAAGTGTGGCTTCACACCTCAGTTCGCTGGTCTCGAAGAGTTGAATAAAAAGTATAGAGATAAAGGTCTCGTCATCTTGGGATTTCCTTGCAATCAGTTTGCACAACAGGATCCATGGAGCGATGAGGAGATAAGTAATTTCTGCCAGGTCAACTATGGCGTGACATTTCAGATGATGAAGAAGATTGACGTGAATGGCGAGAATGCTTCGCCTATATATACGTTTTTAAAAGAAAAGACGAAAAACATCTTGGGCGATGACATCAAATGGAACTTTACCAAGTTTCTCATCTCTCCAGATGGCAGAAAGATAAAACGTTATGCGCCTACTGTCAAACCGAGTCGTCTTGAAAAAGATATCGAGGCGATGCTGTTGGTGACAGTTTGATTTTAGAACTCTAAAACTCTAAAACTCTAGAATTCTAAAGTTTTAAAGTTCTAAAGTTCTAAAATTCTAAAGTTCTCATTGCCAGATTATATCCTTCTTCGTATAGTGCGATCAGTTTCTTGCTGTCGCGTTCCATTCTGTCGACTTCTATTGGTTTCTGAGGGCGGATGACGATGATTTCTCCAGCGTCTTCCAGCCTTTCAATTAGACTTATTTCTTCATTGTATATTCTGTTGCGATTTCTGATAGCTTCTTGCATCGCAGGATATTTCTTGTAGAACAGAGAAACGTACTTCATGTCTTTCTCTGTCTTGCGATATCCTCTGTTGCGAGTGAGAACCACGACGTTGTTGTCGTAGCCCAACTCTCTTGCCCGCATGATTGGAATGGAACTGGCGATGCCGCCGTCTAACATTGGTTCGCCGTCGACGTATGATATAGGGCATACGAAAGGAAGGCTGCTTGAGGCCTTCACAATGTCAATGACTCTCTCAGGATTTTTCTTTTCTTCAAAATAACAGGCTTTGCCGGTCTTACAACTCGTTGTAACCATCTCGTAATGACCTTCATAATTTGCCAATCGTTCGTAGTCGTATGGAATGATTTCGTTAGGGAAGGTGTGGAACAGCAAGTCAAAATCCATGATATTGCCTTTCTTCAAGAGGTGTTTTATTCCGATGTAATTATATTGTTCCAGCAAATCGATGTTGCTGAACTTGGCTCTGCCTCTTTGGTTTGAGATGTAAGACAGACCGTTGCATGCGCCGGCGCTGACGCCTATTGTGTAAGGGAAACGTATCCCATTGTCCATGAAACAGTCCAATACTCCGGAGGTGAAGACACCTCTCATGCCTCCACCTTCGAGTATCAATCCAGATTTATCTGTTATTTTTATCATAAGTTCATTTTACATTATATTCCAATCCCATGTTATATAAAATAAATGAGTAGATATCGGCTTGTTCTTCAATGACCTTAGATATTGGTTTGCCTGCACCGTGACCTGCTTTGCTGTCGATTCTGATGATTTTGACATTGTCGCCTGTCTGTGCGTCTTGTAATGCAGCTGCGTATTTGAATGAGTGAGCAGGAACAACGCGGTCGTCGTGATCTGCTGTAGTCACCATAATAGCAGGGTAGTTGACATCCTCTCCGTTTTGGATTGTATGTAATGGTGAATATGCATAAAGTGCTTCAAACATCTCCTTGCTTTCGTCGCTGGTGCCGTAGTCGCTGGCCCAGTTCCAGCCGATTGTGAACAAATGATAACGTAACATATCCATCACGCCTACTTGTGGCACTGCTGCTGCGAATAAGTCAGGACGTTGGTTAACCACAGCTCCGACTAACAGACCGCCGTTAGAACCGCCGTTGACTGCTAGATATTTCGGTGAGCTGTATCCGTTGTCGATGAGATATTCAGCACATGCTATACAGTCGTCGAAGACATTTTGTTTCTGTAACTTAGTTCCTGCGATATGCCATTCTTCTCCGTATTCATTGCCGCCACGAAGGTTCATCTGTGCGTAGATGCCGCCGTTTTCAATGAATGGAAGACGTGATGTTGAGAAACTTGGGTTTAAGGTAATGTTGAAACCGCCGTAACCGTAAAGCAATGCTGGGTTGTTGCCGTCTTTCTTAAGGTCTTTTCTGTATGTCAAGAACATAGGAACCTTAGTGCCGTCTTTTGAGGTGACGAAGACTTGTTCTGTGACGTAATCTTCTGATTTGAAGTCGATGGCAGGAGCGCGGAATACTTCCGAAGTGTTGTCGTCGATGTTATAGCTGTAGATTGTTGTTGGGAAAGCGAAAGAGGTGAATGCGTAGAATATTTCTTTTTCCTTATAGTCGCTGCTGATGCCGATAGCGCCGTATGTTGGCAATGCAATCTCGTGTAACATCTCGCCGTCCATAGTGTAGACGTAAGAATGATGTGAGGCGTCTTGGTCGTAGGTGACAATCATCTTGCCGTCAGCGAGGTTGATGCCGGCGATGACGTTTTCATTTTCAGGAATAATCTCAACCCAGTTTTCCATCTTAGGGTTATTCACATCGACCTTACATATCTTGCCTTTAGGTGCGTTGTAATTTGTTGAGATGTATAATGTTCCGTCAATGACATCGATTGGGCTATAACCATAATTCATGTCGAATCCGATCTGTTCGAATTTGCCTTTAGGATTTTGCATGTCTCTTATCCACAAAGTATGTCCTGCGCCTTGACCGCTTTCGAACATAAACATATATTTCTCATCATCGGTGAGTGACACTGTATGGAAGTAGCGTGGCTGTTCTGGGTTTTCGTAGAACAAGACGTCTTCTTCTTGAGGAGTGCCGAGCTTATGATAATAAATCTTATGGTTTTCATTTACGTTGCTGAATTCCTTGCCTTCTTCAGGACGGTCGTATGCTCCATAGAAGAAACCGTCTTTATACCAAGAAGCGCCTGTGAACTTAGCCCATTGGATGTGGTCTGTGAGAAGTTCGCGAGTAGCGATGTCCATGACGTAAATTTCTACCCAGTCGGAACCGCTGCGTTGGATGCTGTAGGCGAGATACTTGCCGTCGTTGGATTGGAATGTTCCGCTCAAAGCAACAGTGCCGTCGTCTGACAAGGTGTTAGGGTCGAGGAGGACAGATGGCTCTTCATCTAAGGCGTTTTGGATGTAAATGACATTCTGGTTTTGGAGGCCGTCGTTCTTTGAGAAGATATAACGACCGAAGCGTTTTGAAGGAAGACTGTAACGCTCGTAGTTGACTAAGTCGGTGAGACGGTTTTTGATATTTTCACGGAAAGGAATATGTGAGAGATAATCTTCTGTAACTGCACGTTGAGCATCAACCCATTGTGCTGTTTCAGCTGTGGTGTCGTTTTCTAGCCAACGATAAGGGTCGGCGACTTTTGTTCCAAAATATTCGTCAACGACAGTGAGGTCTTTTCTTGTTTCAGGATATTCTTTTACAGAATATTTAGCAGGCTGGCTGCAACCGAATAATGTGATCATGCTTCCCATGACGATGAATTTAGCTTTTGTATTCATAGTGAGATTTTTTTCTTTTTGCAAAGGTATGTTTTTTATTGGAAAAAATTATCTTTGCAACGTTCAAGTTTTATTCTAAATGAAAAAAATCATCCTATCTATCTTTGTAATATCATTGTTTATCTCATGTGATAAAAATCCAGTGATACTTAAATCTTTCAACTATCCGGATTCAAAAGTCTGGAAGCACGGAGTTTATTCTAAATATGACGCTCAAAATCTGGAAGATGTGTTTGATGGCCTTGAGGTCGATGTGATTTATTCTCCAGAGAAAAATGATATTTATGTTGGAAGAGTTGTTGCCGACACATCGAAAAACTTGCCTTTGGATGAATGGTTGGCAATGTTGAAAGAACCAAACAAGATATGTTATTGGATTGATTTCAAAAATCTTTCTGCAGATAATGCGGAAAATGCCTTGGCTGTATTCGATGAACTTGTTGAGAAATATAATATTGAAGATAGGTTCTTTATTGAAAGTCAAGATATAAAGGCTCTTAAAGTTGCAAGAAAAAAAGATTATCATATTATGCTTTGGGTTGATAATCTTTATTATTGGAATAAGAAGGATACGGCTTCTGTAGTAAATAAAATACGTTCTCAGATTGAAGACCTTCATCCTGATGCGATAAGCTGTGAATATAGAATGTATCCTCTTTTATGTGACAGCTTCCCGGAACAGAATATTCACTTCTGGGATACGCCAAAGGATTATACGCCAGAGAATGTTGAGTTTACCAAAAGACTCTGCCGTGAAGAAAGCGTGAAAGTGGTGCTGGTAGATTATCCGACACCAGATATTTTTGATTGATAAATAAAGACGTCACTTGTGGCGTCTTATTTTTATGATCCTAATATCTTAATGTTAACATTTTTTAACATAACGCTGTGTTCAGGATTCCATAGATAGTCTTTTTCCGTAGATTTCAGATATATCTCAAAACCAATATCCTTGAAATTTTTGACATTGAAGACTTTAGTGAATTCCAATTTTGTCATTTCGTTTGGATGATATTCTCTTTTGACAAAACTCTTGGATATATTATCGGAAGCATTTATCTTCTGGCCTTTGTCATAACTTAAATCTACACCTAGATTGATAAATTGATCCTGCCAAACTTCGCCAGTGTATATGACATCGGCAGTCATAACAATCTTTATTTCGCTATAAATAGACTTGATCTCATCAGAAATTATATCAACTTCTTTAGGCTTTTTAACGCTAGGTTTTTTTGCCAATGATGAACAATATACAGAATCAATGTGATATTCGTCAATAACTTTGAATTTATTTTGAGGGAATATAGGGTCTTTGCAGACTTTATTATTTGTGTATGAATAATTGTCGGCGTATATCAATGCTTTGAAATTTTCGTCAATATTGTTAATTACATCATCATCGTCGACCTCTGTAAGTTCAAGATTTTCACCGATAAGATATGCCTTTTTCGATTTTGAGAAATCATAATAATAGTTTTCATAGATACCGTCAAAGATAGTTCTAGTGTATCTCAAGAAACATGTTTTCAAGTCGCAATGGAAATCTTTTATTGTATCGAGTTCTCCTCCGACCCAGTGTATTTTTTCAGGTGTTTTGAAATTGTAGTTATCTCTTAATAAAGCATTTAAAGTAGGAATAATGTCATTATGCGAAACGACAGAATTAAAACGGTCTGTCTTTTCCAACATCGGCGACCAGATAATCAAAGGCACATGAAATCCGTTTAATGGATTTTCTGAATTTATGTTAAGACTATGGTCTCCAGTGATGACGAAGATATAATTTCCTTCTTTGTAATATTCTGAATATTTTTTAACAAAATGTTTTATTGCATCGTCGCCATATAAAGTCGCAGCGAGGTATCCTGAAATGTCATTCATATTGCTATGCTCGCTTTCTGGCAATGTCGCTATGATTTCAGAAACCTTTTCATAATATTTGTCTGTTTTGTCTTTGTCGTTGAGTTTTAATCTGTTATCGTGTTGGGATATCGTTATGAATAAGTCAAAGTATGGTTTGTTTTCCTTACGTTTCTTGATGATATCTATGCTTTTGTCAAACATTGGCATGTCTTGGTATCCCCAATACGTAAAATCTAGATGTTTGTTTTCTTTCTTTTTATGATCCTCAAAAAGCGGAGCCATGAAATCTATCTTTTGAGATACCAAATAATCATAGACTTTATCGAAGGAATATTCTCCAGCATAAAATGCATTTGTCTCATAATCATTATCTTTCAATACGCTAAACAAAGAATTATATTCTGGAATATCACCGAACTGAAATCCTTTTAGTCCGTGAGGAACGGAACCTGTGATGGCAGGAACAGCACCGAAACTGCGTGGAGTCGTTGATAAACAGTTAGTCCATAATAATGAATGTCTTGATAATGAGTCTAAAAACGGAGTGAAAATGTAACCGTATTTGTTCACGCCAAACAAATCTGAGCCCAAGGATTCAACGATAATAAAAACAATATTCGGCTTTTCTTCTGACTTTTTAAAATATGGCCCTAATACATTATTAATATTGTCGGTTCTTTCTAAAGGATATGTGTCATCAAGTATTTCTCTTTCTGGAAATATCGACTTATATTTCTCGATTTTTTCTTCGTCAAATGCTAATCTAGATAAAACAATATCAGCATTTTGTGTTTCTTTATCCATAAAACAGGAATGGAAACAATACCATATTTTGTTTACAGCATTATCATTTTGATTTGGTTTTATGACGAAAAATAACGGAATGGAAATCAGCATTAGAAATAATGTCACCTTGGCTGTTGCTTGTTGACTGTTAACTTTTGTTAGGCTTTGTCTTTTGACAATTTTATAATTAACGAAAGCAAATGCGATAATGAATAGTATTGCAGCTGCAATCATCCAGAAATTCAAGGTGCTTTTTACAGTAGCGATAGTTTCCCATAAAGGTCGTTCTATCAATTCATTACCCATCATAAGTCCAGTCGTTCTATAATAAAAAATCAGACCTGTTTCTGAAATGATGATTATGGAAAATAGAATAGAACCGATATAGAATGCTGCTTTTTTTGAAAAGAGGGAAAATATGTTAAAAATAATAAAGACGCAAAAACTCATTAACAAAGAAGCGATGAGATTACTATAAATCATTTCTGCGATAAAATCTAGTTTTACAGAGTCTGATGAAAATATCTCAAGACTTTTAATGCAGAGTAAAACAATTGTAAAACAGATTGTTAAAGTGAAAAATGGTTTTATATATTCTATATATTTTCTCATGATATTATTATTTGCTTGCTTTTATAAGAACCTTGATATTGTCGATCATCATCCTGTCTTTTGATGAGTTTCTTAAATATATTTTTAACTTTTCACCTTTATAACTCTTGTTTTTTGAAATCATGATTCTATTGACAAAATGCTCCACATCTCCAGTGTTAAGACTTTCATTTTGCAATGAAACCAATGGCACGGCTTGATAAAAATCACCTATTGTATATATCAAAAGAGGAAGTTTGTTTTCTGTATATGATTGTAAATCAAAAGAAACAGAAACAATGAACTTGGTGAAATCATCTTCGACTTCCAGATAAGGATACAACGATATATATTCCTTGTTTTCATCAAAATAGACGAATTTATTTTCAAGAGAGTCGACTGTTAAATTGTTGAAAATCTTGTTTGTTGTGTTGTCGATGTCGAAATGATATTCGCCTATATCTATAAAATTCTCGTCGATGTCTCTGCTTAAGAAATTGGACCCCAGTGCATAGGCGCTTAAGAGGTTGTAATCGTCAAGTTCTTTTTTAAGTTCTTGATATAATCCAGGGTCGTCTATAGATATCAATTTTAAATTGCTGTCAATCTTGTAAAGTTTGCTCCTGCACAAGAAATATTCGTCATGCAGATAGTCGATGACATCTCTGTTGTTGAGCATGAATGCTTGTTTTATATTGCTTCTGAATTCCTTAACGGTATCTAAAGAAGTTCCGAGCCAATGGCAGTAGTTGTCAACTTGATAATCAAAGTTGTTTGATAGATAAGCGTTTATTGTTGGAGTTATGTCGTAGTGAGAGACGACAGCGTCCATCTGTCTGTTTTCTTTAAGTAAAGGCGAATGGATGAGAAGAGGCACATTGAAGGAGCGTAGAACATTGCCTGTTGTCATCATTCCAATTCTATGGTCGCCAGTGATGACGAAAATGGTGTTATCGTATTTGCCTATTTCCTTATAAGAATCGATGAGGTTCTTGACGCATTCATCCATATATAGATAGCATGCAAAGACATTTGGATTCTTGGTGATGATATTCTTTTCTTTTGCACTTACGCCCTCGTTGCTTTCAAGAATCTGCATTACTTTTTGCTCGTATTTTTCCTGTCCTTCAAGAATGATAAAAGGCTCATGTGTGCTAAGTGTCATTATGATATCAACGAAAGGTTTGTCGCTATCGTTTGATTTTTTATCGTTTATGACGATGTTAAATAATTCTTCATCATCGATGCCCCATCTGTTGTTTTCTTGCATCAACTTGTATGCTTCATCATCAACGGAACCTTGTGTAGGAATGAATATATTTTCTATGTCGTTGGCTTTAAGGAAATTGTCATATCTGTCAATGTCGCGGTAACAGCCATAATAATATGATATGTCGTAATCGTTTTTCTTAAAGTCTTTTAACAAAGAGTTATGCAGCGGCATTAATTCGTAACGATGCCCGAATCCTTTTTTGCCATGAGGCGTGGATGCAAAAATTGTTGGAAGTACGCCGAATGTCCTTTCTGTTGCCGACAGGCAGTTTTTCCAATAAAGGCTTTCGTTTTTCATACTGTCGATGAGAGGGGTGAATGAAATCGTAGGTGTTTCAGCGCCAGTCAGACATTGTCCGAAGCCTTCAATAATGACAAAGACGAAATTAGGTTTTTCTCCGTTTGAGGTCTTTTTCAATAAAGAACCTAAGACATCCTGATAATCAGCTTTTCTGTAAAATGGATAATCTTTGTAAGGATATGAAAACTGATTGTTTGACTTATGATAGCTTTCGCATGTTTTGTAAATTATCTCAATTTCGCTTTCGTCTTGTGTATCGTCCTTTCTCAGGTAATCACTTATCTTAATTAGTGAATATGAAGGTTGATTTGTCGCTAATATAAAGTCCTGGTGATTGTTGCAATAACGTTCTTTTCTTATAATGTTGCTGTAGTTGAATGCAATAGCGACGCCTAAAGACGCTATAAGAATGACGTATGAGAAAATATTTCCAACCTTTACTCTTTTCCATAGTCTGGAAATTAAAATGCAAAGTGCTAAAGAAATTGCGAAATATAATATTGGAACTATTGAAAATGATGTCGATGACTCGACTGCGCCTTTCAGTCCTTCAACGGAATATGCAAAGATGACGTGGTCTAAAGGCATCATCAAATTGCAGAAATATTCTGTTAAAGATGTAGATATTATTGCGTAAATGAAAATTAAGGCTTTGTAAATATTATTTGTTGTTTTTGGAAAGAAATGATGGAAAAACAAGAAGATAGGAGCAAGCCATGCGATAAGGTGGCCTGCAAGAAGCAGATCATATTTTATGCCTAGAATGATGTTTGAAAATTGAGATGCATCAATGTTGATACGTGTCGTTACTTCAATGAAAAATATGATTCTGATAACAAACATCATCATCAACAATAAAATGTTGAGATGAATCCATTGTTTTATGCTGTCTTTGATATTATTTATCATATCGTTATTGTTATGATTATTTTTTGTTTTCTGGAATTTCATCTGCGATGAGCAGAACCTTTACCTTGTCATCTTGGTTGACCAATTGAATATATTCCTCTTGAACTTTCTTGTCGTTATTGATATACCAAATCAAAACGTTCTGCTCTGGGAAAGAATCTCTCATGAATTGATATTGGTAATGATAGCCTGAAATAGTTGTTATATTGTAGGAAGATATTGCTTTACGAATTTTATATGTATGTTTTTGTATGTCATAGTTTGATGCTTTCTGCGGGTTGAAATCTGGAATATAATAACTTGTTTGATAGTCGTTTTCTTGAAATGATGACAGATATTTTGCATTCCAGTTTTCAACGATAATATTGTTTTTGCGGATATTGTATTTTTCACACAGGCGGTTAAGTTCTTTAAGCGCTGGCATTTGGTTGTCGTTGCTGAGATTTTTGAAATCAAGCCAAAGCTTTAGTTTATTTGCATTTCCCACTTCATCAAACCACTGTTCTAAAGTGACAGGTTCTGGTTCGGATAATCCTCCGCCATGAAAAACAATAAATGTATGTAAAGAATCCAAGTATGTTATGTCGATTTCCAGACCTGCATATTTGTCTTGAAAATATTGGGCTTTTTCGATAGTGTTGGCGCGATGTAACCAGATTTTCTTATAATCTCTTTGAAAATCGTTAGTTTGTTTTTGGCACGAGACGCAAATGATGCAGATGATGGATATTATTGTTAATATGAATTTTCGCATTTGAATGAAGATATTGATAATATGCAAAGATAGTGATTTTATTTGGAGTCATGTGCTTATGTCGTAAGACTTTTTATTATAAAAAAGTCGCTACGATTTTTCTCGCAGCGACCTTCTCAATTATGCATTATGAATTATGCATTGTGCATTATTCTTTAACGAAGCGTTCTGTTATTTCGCCTTCTTTTGTATTGATTTTTACGAAATAAATGCCGCTGTTGAGGCTTGTAACATCCAATTGTACATTGTTCATTGAGCATTGTTCGTTGCAAATCATCACGCCTGTGATTGTGTAGATGCTTACAGACTCGATTTTTTCGTCTGCTGTGATGAAGAGTCTGTTGTTTACAGGGTTAGGATAGATGTTGAGTGATGATTCTGAAATTGTTGGATTGTCAATTCCATCGCTTGGTTCGCAAGCCAATTCATATTCTAAGAACATAGGTTTTTTCTTGAATGTTGAATCGATGTCACCGATGTTTGCTCTATAGATTTCTTCATCTTGGAAATTGATGATGAATCCGTTTTCTTCGTCCCAGTTGCCAGGAACCCATGTGAATTGGTAAGTGTCTGGGCATAAATCAAGAGTTATGATTTCAGGGTTTTCTTCACCGCCGCCGTCTGTCAATTCAACTTTATATTCCAAATCGCTCAATGCGCCTTTGATGCTGATGTAACCGAAGTCCCAACCGTCACCATACATGTCGTTTGCAACGATTGTGAGTTCGCATTTGTGGTTTTCTGGGCAAGGATAGATAGTAGGTCTTACCGTATTTGATATGTCAGAGAGGCATTCTCCATTATTGTAGTTGGCTCTTACCAAGAATTGATATTCACCTGGTTCCATGCCGTCAAAAGAGAATGTTGTTTCTGTGATGCTTTCTGCAAATGGAGCACCTTTATAGTTGAGGTAAATGTTGTATGTGACGTTTTCTGCATTTTCTGGAGCTTCCCAATTGAGTGTAATGTCGTTATGGTTAGGTCCTATTTCGTAGGTTAAGTTTTTAGGAGCTTCACATGTAGGTTCTAATGTTAAAATGAAAGAACATTCATTGCCGTCGATAACGCCGCCGCCGATGAATGTGTTGCCATCAGGTGTAACATTTGTTATGCTGTAAATAGTCCAGTTTGCAGCTTCTTCAACGCCTTTTATTGTTAAATATTCTTTGAAGTACATCAAGTCGCCGCCAATATAAACGATGCCGTCTCTGTCTTGAGGTGAACCGCCGTCAGAATGACCGAAGATAATGCCGTTGTCTGTTACACATGTTGCTGATAATTGGAATCCTTCTTCGAGAGTGTTGTCAATTGTAACCATTTTGTCATTTGCGATATCGTAAACGAAACCTTGTCCGTTTAATAAATAACCACAGATGTAATTGCCATTATGTGAAACGTTTAATGCTTCACCGAAGAGGTGAGGGAATCTGTTGATTTTTCCGTCAACCCAATAGCAAGGAGTCCATTCGCCTTTTGTTTCGTGTGCTGCTAAACCTGCTACAACTTTTCCATCATCACTGATTGCGTTAGGTCTTGTTTGTGCAGAAACGCCGTTTTCGATCACTGTGTAACCTTTTTCTCTTGACCAAAGGTATGATGTTGTGCTCCAGTCTGGATATACCTGCATAACACCGACAATGCTGCCGTCGTTTGTCATTGACCATGCGCCATTGTAGTCTGTGTCACCTTCAACAGTTGAAAATTCAGGCAAAGCTGGGTTCATGCCTAAGAATTCCCATTGTTTTGTTTCGGCAGTCCATAAACCTGCAACGTTCATACCGATGCCATTCATATAAGAACCCGCAACGATACCGTCGTCAGATACTGCATAAGGATATCCTGTCAATGAAATGACGCCTGTTTCTTCTGACCAGTAGTAACCGTCAACGGCGCCGAAACCTTGGATGACAACGTGTTTTTTGTTATTTGAAATGTCATAAGGCCAGTTGTAACTGTTGAGGACTTTGACAAGTGTAAAGTTCTCGCTTCTGTCAACTTTTACCTCAGGTGTAGTTGTGTTTTGAGCTCTTAAATTGAGGCCGCAGAATAATAGTGCAGAAAATAGCACTAATTGTAAAGATTTTCTCATAATAATAAAGAATGTTTAAAAATAATTAAATGATTATTGAATCATTTTTGCTCGTTTACAAATTGTTGAACGATAATTCAATACGAATGGCAAAGGTAATATTTTTTTCTAAAGAAAAGAGATATTTTTTGCGTTGAAATGAAAATAATTTGAAACGGCAATTATTTTAAACATTCTTTATCGTTTACATATTTTTCTCTACGAACTGCCAGTTGATAAGCTGCCAGAATTCGTTTAGGTACGCTAATCTCAGATTTTGTTGGTCGAGATAATAAGCGTGTTCCCAGACGTCGCAGGTGAGAAGTGGTTTCAGACCTTCATGAGTGAGAGGCGTTTCTGCGTTGCTTGTCTGCAGTAATGATAGTCTGCCTTCTTTGTCTTCTACTAGCCAAAGCCAGCCGGAGCCGAACAAGGTAGCAGCTTGTTTGATGAATAGTTGCTTGAAGTTTTCGAAACTGCCGAAATCGCGTTCGATGGCATTGAGGAGTCGTACTGGCGGAGTTGTATTGGCCTCGGGTGTCATGCAATGCCAGTAGAATGTGTGATTCCAGACTTGTGCTGCATTATTGAAAATGGAACCCTGACTGTTCTTGATGATTTCTTCGAGATTCATGTCCTCAAACTGTGAACCTTCTATTAGGTTGTTGAGGTTTTTTACATAGCCAGCATGATGTTGTCCGTAGTGAAAGTCGATGGTTTTCTGTGAGATGTGTGGCTCTAAGGCATCTCTTTTGTACGGTAATTGAGGTAATTTTATCATAGTTGTTGTTTTTTTGACCTAACAAAAAAATGTTAATAATTGTTCGAGAGCAGTTGTTTTGTTGACAATCAAAAAAGCATATCTTTGCAATATGAAAATTTATTTTATCAACGGAATTGATGCTTTCGATGAAAGTCTTGTCGAGACATGCTTGTCATTCTTTCCAAAATGGAGAAAGGATAAGATGTTGAATTATAAATTTTTAAAAGGAAAGATACAATGTGCATTGGCATATTTGTTATTGATACATGCCCTGCGTGAGGAGGGCGTTTTTAAAGAGATGCCAGAGTTTTGTTATGGCGAACATAATAAACCATATTTGAAGAATTATCCCGACTGGCATTTTAATTTCAGTCATTGTAAGAATGCAGTATGCTGTGTCCTTTCGCGTAAGGAAGTTGGTGTCGATGTTGAAGAAATAAGAGAATATAAAGAAAGTCTGGCTGCTTATGTCTGCAATGAGGAAGAGTTGACGCTGTTGCATAATAGTGATAATCAAGCGGATGACTTTTACAAGTTGTGGACTCGTAAAGAAGCAGCGTTTAAGATGCTTGGCAGCGGGATAACGAAAGACATCAAGAATGTTCTCAATAATAATGTAACAGTGGATTCGTATAAAATAGGTGATATATGGCTTTCCGTGTCATTCGTTAACTAAATGCCTGTAGGTCACGCATTTGAATTCAAATGTTAATAAAATATAAGATTTCGATTTGACATCGTATGTATGTAAATTTTTAATTTACAGTTAGTTGCGAGCGATAAAAAAGTTATCCGTTTTTCATACGACTAATCATTAGCTCCCATAATATCTTTGCATTGTAAAACCGATAAATTAAAAGATATGGGAACTTTGGAAAATTCAGTTCAACTGATAGGACGTCCAGGGATGGATCCTGAGGTGAAGAATGTAGGAAATCGCAAGAATGTCAGATTTTCTTTAGCGACGAATGATTATACATATAATGAGAATCATGAGTTGGAACGAACTACGTCTTGGCATAACATAGTGGCGTGGGGAAAGACTGCTGAGCAGGCTGAGAAGTATATCAAGAAAGGCAGGCGAATCGCGCTCGAAGGTCGGCTGAAGACAAGAGTCTATGAGAAAGATGGCAAAAAGAATTACTTTACAGAGATTACTATGAATGAGTTCTTGTTGATAGATCATTCAAGTAATGATGAGCAAGATCAATCTGTTGACTCGTAGTTTTTCAGAAAGAACTTCTATTAAGTTATATTCATAAAATTTGGTTTTTTGTAGGTGTAAGGCCTCTTTATTGTGAGTGTTTTTTTTGAGTGCTTATTTTTAAAGAGGCATCTTATGCCGATGGTAAAAAAACATTACCTTTGTAAACTTAAAGGTTAAAATTTATAGTTATGAAGATAGTGTTTTTGGAACCATTAGGACTTTCTGTTGAAAAGATAGAATGCGAATGCGATAATTTAAGAAGACAAGGTCATGAAGTTGTGATATATGGCGACAGATGTCCTGAGAAAAATATAGAAAGAGCAAAGGATGCAGACATCGTTGTTGAAAGCAATATGCCATTACGCAAGGACTTCTTTGACGCGTGTCCTAATGTTAAAATGTTGTCTATAGCATTTACTGGTTTGGACCATATTGATTTGGAAGAATGTGAAAGGAGGGGAATATTAGTTAATAATGCGGCGGGATATTCTACAGAAGCTGTAGCGGAAGAAGCGATATGTATGATGATAGGATTATATCGTCACGTTATAGAGAATGATAAGATAACAAGAAGTCGTAAAGGAATACCAATGTCTCCAGGTAGAGAAATCGCTGGTAAAACAGTGGGTGTAGTCGGTCTTGGTGCGATAGGCCAGAGAACGGCGAAATTGGCGCAGGCATTTGGATGCAAGGTGATTGCATGGAATAGGACATCTAAAGATGTAGAGGGCGTTACTTTGGTTGATAAAGAAACGTTGTTTAAAGAATCAGATATAGTGACATTGCATATAGCGCTTAACAACGAAACTCGTGATTTCGTTACTGCCAAGGAAATAGGTCTGATGAAGGAATCAGCGATAATCATAAATGCAGCAAGAGGTCCTGTAGTGAATGCAGATGATCTTGCAGATGCTTTGAAAAAGGGAAAGGTGGCGGGTGCAGCCATAGACGTGTATGATACGGAACATCCTATTGCAGAAGACAACCCTTTGTTGTCGGCGCCAAACACAATGCTTTTGCCACATATCGGCTTCGCGACAGAAGAGGCATTTGATTTGAGACTCGGCATCGTTGTCAGAAATGTAGAGAAATATTTGTTGGATAAATAAGATGTGTTATTGTAGATAAATCTCGTAGTATATTGATATAAAAGAAGAAAGAGGAAATGTGAATGTGATATAATTTTTAAGAAATGTAATTTTTTTATTTGATTATCTAAAACTAATTGTATTTTTGCAACTATAAAACACCCCGAATGATTTTATATTGGAGTTGCTTCGAAATAGATGCTTGAGTATCTTTTTAGAAGTAGGATTTACTTCTCCTTGAGCGAAAAGTGGTATTTTCATATTAAAAACGAGGAAAAAAATATAAGGTCATCACTTGACTCGATTCAAGTGAGGGGTTTTTTACAACATATCTAATATTTCTACATATTCTTTATTCTAGAATTATCTGCCGATGTTTTTTAAACAATTGTAAAAAATGTTAATTTTGTCTTTTGTTTAAAATTTATACTATTGCCTATTCGTTTCGTTTAGTGATGTATAACAAAATAATGTGTTTAGTATGAAAAGGAAAGTGTGTTTCATTATGTTATTGTTGTTTATGACAAGCAATATGTTACAGGCCAATCAGCCTCCTGTTCCGTATTCTCAAAAGGATTATCGCAACTCATTTAAGATAACATTTTTGTCATGGATTTCGGGCAGTACTAAACTTTCGTATGAAAGATCCTTTCCTAATATACGTCAGAGTGGCGAGTGGTGTGCCAGTGTCATAGGCGCAGGTCGTGATAAATATCAAAATGATCCTAAAGGCTATACGATGCGTTATGGTCATAAGTTCTTCCTTAAAGACAACCAAAAACAATCTTTGATGGGATTTTATATGAGACCTGAAATAGTGTATTCACATTACTATTACAATAGCAGTATAGACGGAGCTCGAACTCTTGCTAATAACACCGCTTTTCTTGGAACATTCGGTTATCAGTATGTACATAAGCGTTTCTTGGCTGATTTTTGGGTAGGCGGCGGTTATGCTGCGGGTACTCCTGCTGAGACATATTACCACCATGGTTTTGAACTGTGGCATTATTTCAATACAGAGAATGCTAACATAGCTTTGAGCTTCAGTATTCGTTTAGGCATCTGTTTCTGATTTTTATAATTAAATAGTTTTCGATGATACCACAAGATACAATAATGAGCATCATAGACACGGTTCGTATAGAAGAAGTTGTCTCTGATTTTGTCAGCCTTAAAAAAAGAGGCGCTAACCTTATTGGTGTTTGCCCTTTTCATAAGGAGAAGACGCCATCGTTTATTGTGTCGCCGGCTAAAGGAATCTTCAAATGTTTCGGCTGCGGTAAAGCCGGTGATTCCGTCCGCTTTATCATGGAGCATGAGCATTACTCATATCCGGAAGCATTGCGCTATCTGGCTAATAAATATGGTATCGTAATAGAAGAAAAAGAACAGACTCCAGAAGAACTGATGGCCCAGAATGAGCGAGAGAAGATGTTTAATATCAATACATTCGCTCAGCAGTATTTCTCGAATACAATGAAAAATGATGATGAAGGCCAAGCCGTTGGTATGTCATACTTCAGAGAACGTGGATTCCGTGATGCGATTATAGAGAAGTTTCAACTTGGTTACTGCCTCAATCAGCGCGATGCCTTTATACAATATGCCATAAAAAATGGTTATTCTAAAGATCTGCTTCTAAAGATAGGTCTTGCTTCTGGCAATGAGGAAAGGATGTATGACAAATATCAAGGTCGTGTCATATTCCCAATACATAACCTTACAGGAAAAGTAATTGGTTTCGGAGCTCGTATTCTCAGTGGCGATAAGACAAAGGCAAAGTATCTTAACTCACCAGAATCTGAAATTTATAACAAGAGTCAAACTCTTTATGGTATCTACTTTGCCAAGAATGAGATAAGTCGTCTTGATGAGTGTATATTAGTAGAGGGTTATGCCGATGTTTTGAGTATGCACCAAGCGGGTATTGAGAATACTGTGGCAAGTTCAGGAACATCACTGACAGTTGAACAGATACGCCTTATCAGTCGTTATACTAAGAATATCACAATACTATATGATGGTGACAATGCTGGCATTCATGCTGCCTTACGTGGAACAGACATGATTCTTGAAGAGGGAATGAATGTCAGAATAGTGTTGCTGCCACCTGATGAAGATCCTGATTCATTCGTACAACATCATCCTATTGAAGAGGTTAGAACTTATATAGAGAATAATGCGAAAGACTTTATAAGTTTCAAGACACAGCTTCTGCTTAAAGATGCTGTAAATAATCCTATAAAAAAGGCGGAGGTTGTAAAAGATATTGTCAATACTATATCTGTGATTCCTGACGCTATCTATCGTGCTACATATATCAAAGAGTGTAGTCGTCTGATGGATATGTCGGAGCAATCTTTGATGAACGAGCTTAACAAACAGCTTCGTGCGAAGATAAGAAAGAATAATCCTATACAGGGAGAACAAGATGTAATTATAGAAGAGGTAAAAGCTGAACCTCAAATCCTGAATGTCAACACTACTCCAGTCGGATTCTATCAGGAACAGGAACTAGTGAAACTTCTGCTGATGTATGGAGATACAGTAGTCGACATAGATGGTTTTGATGAGAACAATAACCCAATGGTATATAAGGTCAGTGTGGCATCATTGATTGTCGATGACTTGAAAAATGATGATCTGTTGTTTAAGGATGAGACACATAGAATGATTTTCGATATTTTTGACAGAGCCTTGGATGAAGATGTTCTTCCTAAAGATCAGTATTTTGTGTCGCATGAAAACTCAAAGATATCAGAACTCGCAGCGACATTGTTAAGTTCTCCATATAAACTCGATGACTGGAATAGAAAAGAAATAAAGGTAAAGACAGAAGAAGATGTCTTGTCAAAATTGGTTGTGACATCTGTGTTGAGATTTAAAGATATGGTGCTTGATGAAAAGAGAAACGAACTGACGCGACAAATCATGGAGACTCAGAATGTTGAAGATCAATTCGCTCTTCTGATCAAGAAGAAAAAACTTGACGATTTGAGAATTAAAATCAATCAAGAATTAGGTATAGTTATAGCAAAGTGATTCTTTGATTCTGACTATTGACCATACTTTGGTTATTGACCATTGATGAGGAAATTATGTGGGTTTAAAAAAAACTTTTGTAGTCAAGGTTTCATCGTTAAAGGTTCAAAAATAATTCGTATCTTTGCCGACTCAAAAAATACAATTTTTCACATTAACATGAACAACGAAGGTAACAAGGGCAAACGCACTCGCATTGCCACAAGAAAGACTGCCGGTGTACGCAGATTCAGTGAAGAAAGATTAGAGCAGTTCGAAAGAGAACAGGCTTCTCGCCGCGATGGCGATAATGAAAGACCAAGAAAGAGTTTCAGACCAAGAAGAGATGACGACAGAAAAGAGTCAGGCTTCGGTGGCAGAGGCAAGAAATTTGGCGACAGACCTGTTAGAGAAAGAAGAGATGAACGCGATGAGAATCGCAGCTTCAGAGGTCAAGACGAACGTCGTCCTAAGAGAGGATTTGGTGAAGACCGTCCTAAGAGAGGATTCGGCGAAGGTCGTGACAATGACAATCAATACGGCAACCGCCGTAACGCTAGAGGCGCAGCTCGTAACGAGCGCAGCTTCGAAAACAAAGGTCGTCGCGATGACAGACCAGAACGTAAAGGATTTGAACAAAAAGGTACAGAACGTCGTGGTGGCGGTGGCTTCAAAAGAAGAGAAAAAGATCCACTCTACGACAGACCAAGAGCAACTGGACAGATCCGTCTTAACAAATACCTCGCCGACTCTGGCATCTGCTCACGTCGTGAAGCTGATGACCTCATCCTCGCTGGCGCAGTATCAGTAAACGGTGTAGTCGTAACAGAATTGGGTACAAAAGTCAATACTACCGACAAGGTTGTTTACGGTGGCGAAACTCTTAACCGCGAAAAACTTCGCTATGTGCTCCTTAACAAACCTAAAGGCGTTATCACAACATCTGACGATCCATACGAACGTCACACTGTTATGGAACTCGTAGAAGGCGCTTGCCAAGAACGCATCTATCCTGTCGGTCGTTTAGATAGAAATACAATAGGTCTCCTTCTCCTTACAAATGATGGTGACCTCGCTAAGACTCTCACACATCCAAGTCACGAAGTGAAGAAACTTTATCATGCAACACTCGATAAGCCTCTCACTAAAAACGACTTGATGAAGATCAGAGAAGGTCTTGTCCTTGAAGATGGCCCTATTGAAGTAGATGCTATTGACTGGGTTGTTGATGATCCAACAAAACGTGAAGTAGGTATTGAAATCCACTCAGGTCGTAACCATATCGTCCGTCGTATCTTCGAAAGCCTCGGATACGAAGTGGTGAAACTTGATAGAGTGATGTTCGCTGGACTCACAAAACAAAACCTCCCACGTGGTCACTGGAGATTCCTCACACCATCAGAAATCAGTATCCTTAAAAGAATAAAATAAAATCTTATGAAAAAGACGTCATTTTAAAATGGCGTCTTTTTTTATCCACGAATGAATGCTAATAGACACTAAATTTTTAGTGTTTTTTGTCCACGAATTATTTTTGAGATTCTGAGATTCTGAATTTCTGAGTCCCTAAAAAACTATGCATCAAGGAGTGTCCTTAAAATCTCATACGATTTGATATCTTTAACGTTGTCAGCATGGAACTTGTAATACGTTACAATAGCGTCCAATAATTTACGTCGGATGTTATTGTTGATTGCCAAATTCTGTTGGTGGGATTTCATTGACGCTTTGCAGAGTTCATAGAAATGTCTGCTTATTTCTTCATCGATCTGATGGATGTCGTTCTGCGTCATCTTGAAATTTCCGTCTAACAAATCAAAACAGGAACCATCTGTATAAGTGTTGATGTTAGGAAAGAATCCTAAGTATCTGCTTAACCTCAGTGCGAAGGCTATAGGAAAGTTTGCGTAATCAGAAGTGGCTTCATCGAGCCATAACATAGAGTCGTAAATGAAATTGAAGAGTTCCGTATCACTCTCACTTTCGCTGATGGCTTTGGATAATAACTCGCTGACGAATATTATGATGGTCGACTTCTTTATGTCGGTGGCGATGCTTTGGTAATAATGTGATAAGGATATCTCTCTGATAAAACCGAGGCTGTTACTGCTGGTGTCAGCCACAATCTCAAGTAATGTCATATTCTGAAAAAGAGCAGCTTTCATCTTCGACTTCTTGCCGAAGACTCCTTTCACCATATACGACTGAATGCCTAGCTCTTCTGTCAACATCTTGACAACAAGGCTGCTATCTCCATATTTTATGGATTGAAGTACAATGGCTCTCGTTTTGCTTGTTGTTTTCGCCATTACATTATAAGTATTTTTGTAGCGAATGTCTCTTTGCCGTTTTCGTCAGTGACGAAGATGAGATATATGCCAGGTGCGACTTTATCGCCATTGATGGTAGTGCAATCCCAAACGGCCTGTCCTCCTTCAGAGCGGAGGTGCGTCACGAAAGAACCGTCAACGGTAGTAATCTTTACCAATGAGTTGGCGACAAGGTTCTTGATACCGACAAGACCAGAATAATTTTGTCTTACAGGATTTGGATATACTATCACATCGGAGTTCGTTGTCTTGCCCTCTGTGGCTCTGCCTCTTAACGAGATGATGCCTTTGTCGGTGCCAAAGAAAATGTCGCCGTCTTTGTTGATAGCAATGTCGTTGATGGTATTTGAGAGCAAAGGGCTGTTGTCTTGTGTGAAATGGTGATATTCAGTGAGTCCGTTGTTGGAGATATAGAAAGCGCCGTTTCTTGTTCCAACCCATAAGTTATTGGCGTCATCAACGCAAATTGAAAGTACAGATTCTCCTGAGAGAAGATAGTCGGCTTGTCCGGAGCCATCGTTTCTTGGAACTAGTATTCTTGATGCGTCGTAGTTTGTGCCTTGTCTGAATATCTTTGATGTTGAGTAGAACTGTGCCAGACCATCGTTAGTGCCAATCCATACGGTTCCGTCTTTATCTATTGCCATGCAGTTTGCAGCTTCTGGAAGTCCGCCTTGTCCTTTTGTAGTGCTGATGATTTTGTATTCGTCATCGTAGGAATTAGAAATAGTGTTTTTGTCGTTGTAAACGATCAGATTTCCATCACGATTTAAAATCCATTTGTAATTGTTGTTGTCAACCAATATCTTGCTGACGTTGGTAGAACCTATGTTAAATGAGTACCATTCGTTTTTGGTTGTCTTGACCGACAGCATGTTTTCGGTGCTGCTGTTTGCAATCCATAAGTTGTTCTTGCTGTCGAAGTCCATGCCGGTGATATATACGTAACCGTAGCCGCTCAATTCTCCAAGGCTGCTGTTCTTTGTATCGTAAATGTTTTTTAACTCAAAATCCTCGAATTCAAGTATGCCTTTGTGGAATGAACCGACATATACTTTTGAGTTGTTTATAGGATCTATGGCGATGGAAACGATATCTGATATAGTGTCAAAGGCTTCTGTATTAGTGCGATTTATATTATGCCATTTGTTATTTACATAATAAAACACGCCATCTTTCATCCAGTTCTTAGCCCATACGCTGGAATATCCTCCAGGTGCAACCCACAACTGATCGCCGCTTGCCTTTAATTCAAAGACGTAATTGCTGTATGGTCCGTTGAAAATTATAGGATTGCAAGAAACTGTAGGGATTAGTTTGTATATGCTGTTGGTTTTGTTTGCAATCCAATATGCATCGTCGCTTTCATCATAGATACAGTCGAAAGGCTCGATGTTGCTGTTATATGATTGTGCAATTAAATCGTTGTTTACATCCAACGCGACGATTGAGTAGTTGTTGGAAAGCACAAGTCTGTCATCATATGCTCTGATGCTTCTTTTTATAGAAGGCGGTGAGTATTGGTGATAATCCCATTTCTCTCCATCATATACGAATAATGTGTCGGTGTTGTATTCGTTTCTTGAGTAGTTTGTAATCAATAGATTGTTAAAGGTCTCAATTTCAGAATAATTTAAGTTTTTATGGATGACGGTCTTGTCGTGTGTCCATTGAGAAAAATCTACGAGGTTGTCATTGTCGTAGTCGGCATAATAGATGCCATTGCTTGTTGCAGCATATAATTTGCCGTTATATAAAGTTATGTCGTTGATATTTAGATAAGAACCGTTCCCGCCGATAATGTAAGTCTCTTTTATCTCCATTCTGTTAAGGTCGACAAGTACGATGCCGAAGCCGCAGCTGAGATAGGCTTTGTCTTCAATGAAATAGACGTCATTGATGTTTTTGTCAACTAAGATATTTTTATTTTTGATATCACTGATGTTAATGATGTTTCCGTCTTTATCGATGATGTCGATGTTTGCGTTGGAATATCCAATGAAAATCATATCAGTATGAGGATTATAGCGCATCACGTTGATGCCGAAATCGGATAAGCCGTTGACTTTAGTGAGTTTGTTTATGGAGTTGTCGCCAGTGTTGTAATAGAAAATCTCGTATGGCGTTGCGGCATATATTATATCATTGACTTTCTCAACGTTAATGACTTTAGAACCAGGGACGTGAGTAGTCCATTCATGAATGGTTTTTTGTGCGTATGATATAATGCTAAAAAATATTAAGCAAAATAGAGTTATATATTTCTTGATATTCATAGTTTTAATTTTAATGTATAACTGATATAAACTCGTTTTATTTTATTGGATGCCTATATTTCAGTATGAGATAGTCCATTGGGAAAAATCCACTTCCGACTCGACTGTATTTTCGACCTGGTCTGGCAGAGAAGGGAAGAAGTCAATCTTGGTTAATTCTTCTACCTCATCGACTGTCATTGCGTATGTTGACATTGGTCTCTTGCCGCTTTTGTTTTCGTAAACGAATCCTATAGTATGAAACACTCCGTTGTCTTCTTGTAATAATACTTTATAAAAGGCTTGAGGAACAACGACTTTATTTTCTCCTATGGTTGTTGATGTGTCGTTGACTATAGGTCCGCATACTACGAAAATCTTTCCTTTCTGCAATGCCAAGTCGCGGACTTGTTCCTCCAGCGCTTTCCATACGCCGCCGTTGAGATTAGGATTTTGAGGACAGATGTTTGAAAGATAGAACGACTCTCTCATCACTTGTTCGTCCCATTTCATGTCGGCTGCCGGCGCCATGTGGCCTCTGTCGTAGCCTGAATATTTATAGTCGTCAGTTGTTGCAGTCTCACCTTGAGGCACCATTGGGTCTGGCTTGAATTTGTCGTAACGAGGCACCTCGCCTTGGACTTCATGACGGGTGAGTTCATAAGCGACCCAATTAGGTATTTTCCAGTCGTAATTATATGAAACAGTATATCCTTTATGAGTTATGACTCTGTCGCTTCTTTCTTCAGTGATGGTTGGAATTTCAATGTTTTCTAAATTGATATTCTGAGCCAAACATGATGATAGACACAATAAAAGACCTATTGAAAGGTAGGATAAAATTAAGGATATTCTCTTCATGACTTTTTTTTACAAAGTTAAAAAGAATTGTTAAAAAAAATTAAGATATGTGAATAATTGTTAACAAAAAATCACTAGGTAATAAGAATAAAAAGCATTATTTTTGCAATGCGAAAAATTTAAAATCATAAATAAATACTAAGATGAAAAAACTTATTTTAATTCGTCACGGAGAAAGTGAATGGAATAAATTGAACCTCTTCACAGGTTGGACAGACGTTGATTTAAGCCCTAAAGGCTTGGAAGAAGCTTTTGAAGCTGGTAAACTTTTGAAACAAGAAAACTATAAACCAGAATTGTGTTTCACCTCATATCTTAAAAGAGCTGTCAAGACTTTAAATAATGTTCTCGATGCTATGGATATGGACTGGCTTCCTGTTCAAAAGAGCTGGAGATTGAATGAAAAGAGCTACGGCGCAATCCAAGGTTTGAACAAAGCTGACACAGCTGCTAAATATGGCGATGAGCAAGTTTTAGTATGGCGTCGTTCTTTTGACGTTCAACCACCTGCATTGGAAATGAACGATCCAAAGAGCCCAAGAATGGATGCTCGTTACGCTGAACTTACAGACGAACAAATTCCTTTGACAGAGTCATTGAAAGATACTATCGAACGTCTTATGCCTTACTATAACGACGTTATCCTCAAGGCTTTCGAAAATCACGATCAAGTTATGGTTGTTGCTCACGGCAACTCATTGAGAGGTATCGTTAAGGAACTTCGCGGCATGACAAACGAAGAAATCATCAAGTTCAATATCCCAACAGCTGTTCCTTACGTATTCGAATTCGATGACAATATGAATTTACAAAATCATTTCTTCCTCGGCGACCAAGAAGAAATCAAACGTAAAATGGAAAGCGTAGCTAACCAAGGTAAAGCTAAATAAATGAAAAACCGCTGGGTCATACCTGATATTCATGGTCATTTTAATACCTTGAAGTCTTTGATAGAGAATGTTATAAATCTGTCAAAAGAAGACTCGGTATATTTCCTCGGTGATTATATCGATCGCGGAAATGACAGCAAAGGAGTCATCGATTTTATCATAAGTCTGCAAGAAGCAGGTTATGACGTTCATTGCATTAGAGGCAACCATGAGGATTATTGTATAAGGGCCTGGGAGGCTGACCAGAAAAGGTTTTTGTTCCGCAGCAAAATAGAAAAGGACTGGAGAAAAAACGGCGCTACTAGAACATTGTTGAGCTTCGGCGCTAAACGTCCTCGCGAGATAAACAAGTTCTATATCGACTGGATGAAAAGCACCAAATACTTTATTGAACTTGATGACTGCATACTCGTCCACGCTGGACTTAACTTCAAAATAGATAATCCTTTTGAGGATGTCTTCAGCATGATGTGGTCCAGAGATTTTAAAGTCGACAAAAATAAGACTGGCGGAAAGAAAGTGATACATGGTCACGTCCCTGTCGAGATGTCAATGATAGATCTGTTCAAAAATAATGACTACGACTTCTTGTCACTCGACAATGGCATATATTACAAAAACAAAGACGGATTCGGTAACTTGCTGGCTTATAATATCGATACTAAAGAGATAGTCGCTCAGCATAATATCGATTTCTAACTTGATCAGGAATGAGTCCTTTCGTAAATATTCATACTCATTTTAACAATCATATTGATAATAATGAGTTTGTTGAGATACAAAACATCGATGTTGACAATATCGTCAATGTCGATGTTTCTCATTTTTATAGCATTGGAGTACATCCGTGGAAAGTCGGATCTGAGGAATTGAGGAACTCAGGAATTGAGGAACTTGGAGATTTGGTGTCTCGGTGTCTTGGTGATTTGAATTTTCTCGCTATAGGTGAATGCGGACTTGACAGGGTTTGTGGCGTTGACTTTGAAATCCAGAAGGAGGTTTTCATAAAACAGATAGAGTTGTCAGAACAAACTGCGAAACCTCTGATAATTCATGCGGTGAGAACGTATCCTGATATCATCTCTATAAGGAAGGAAACAAAGGCGAAGCAGGCCTGGATAATCCATGGTTTCCAAGGCAATGAGCAGTCGGCAGGGCAGCTGCTGAAATATGATATCTGCCTTTCCTTAGGCGATATCTTGTTTAAGAATGAGGCTAGAGCGAAACAGCTGCTGAAACTCATCCCGACAGATAAACTGTTCCTTGAGACCGATGTCGCGGAGAGAAAGATTACCGACGTCTATGAGAAAGCAGCCCTTTTATCCGGCATCGAAATGGATAAACTGCGCAACGATATTTTTAATAACTTTGTAAAAATTTTTGGACAGATATGAATTGGAATTCAAGAACACAGTTGTTAGTTGGAGAAGAAGGCGTTAAGAAGTTAGCGAATAGCCATGTCCTCGTCGTGGGACTTGGTGGCGTTGGCGCGTATGCTGCTGAACAGCTTGCGCGTGCTGGAATAGGAAAACTCACCATCGTCGACTGCGACATAGTTAATGTGACTAACAAAAACAGACAGCTGCTGGCTCTTGACAGCACACTCGGTCGTCCTAAAGTAGAGGTGATGGCAGAACGTATACGCGACATCAACCCTGACGTCGAAGTCGTTGCCATAAACCAATATCTTAAAGATCAGCCAATCATCGACTTGATGGAGCAGAAATTCGACTTCGTCGTCGATGCTATCGACACACTGGCGCCTAAGGTGTTCCTTTTATATTATGCAGTCCAAAACAAACAGAACATCATCAGCTGCATGGGCGCGGGCGGTAAGTTCGACCCTACAAAGATAGAGATTGACGACATCTCAAAATCACATAACTGTCGTCTGGCATTTTATATAAGAAAACGATTGCACCGACTTGGAATACGCGAAGGCATCACTGTAGTATTCTCGCCTGAGAAAGTCGCGGAAAGTGCAGTATCGATAGAAGAAGCCACAGAAAACAAGATTGCGACTGTCGGCACAATATCATATATGCCAGCAATATTCGGATGCTTCTGTGCATCACATGTGATAAATTCTATATTAAGACACTAAGTTGCTGAGTTACTAAGTTTCTATGACCTATCTCACCAACTTAGCAACTCAGTAACTTAGTAACTCAACAGCTCAACCTCACCCTGAAACCACAAACACCAGATCGTCTCTTTCTTCTACTTTTTTCTCGATGGTCGAGATGAAGTGTGTGCGTCGGGTGTTCTGGTCGAGCAGAATCTGCGCGTTTTCGAAATCGCCGAGCTGACGATATATCTCTATTATTTCCAGATTCACTGATTCATATTCCTCGTCATCAGGAGTGTAGCGTAGCTTGTATAATTCTATTAAAGCTCTGAGGTTTTCGTTGAAATGCTCACGGCATTTTTGGAATAACTCAATGCCTTCCAGGATTTTCTTTCTGTTTCTGTACCATACCTTGAAACTCATCTCTTTAGATGTGAACGTTTCAATGTTAATCTGGTGTCTGTTTCTTACGAAGTCATTGAAGGCCCACCACATAAGACGACGGAAGTAAATCTCTTGGTCGATATTATAATTGCCGTTGTTCAAAAAACTTCTGTAATGGTTCACTAGAGCCATCTTGCCTTTGTTGCTCGTGGAATGTGCGCCGTAGAAACGCCAGCTGTTCCATGTGTAGGAGGTGTCCTTAGGTTTCTTCTTGATGATATATGGTTCTTCGTATTTCTCTACCCATGACCAGTGACTGCAGGCTGGGCATACTATCATCTTCTGGTTTTCAGTCATATATCCGTCGTTCAGAATCTTTCCGTCAGAATATAAAATCGACTGGTTGACCATCGATGAGATGAGGAGATGACCTTCCATCCAGCTTTTGCATCTAGGACATTGTATATAAAAAGTGTCGAATTTTATCATGGGTGTTATTTTTTGCAAATATATTATTTTCTTCCGAAGTCAGCAGGTATTTCTCCCCAAATCTCTGTCCTCCATTTGTAGATAGGAACTCTGAAGCTGTTTGTATGCAGCCATTTCTCTGCCCATCGTATGACTTCAAAGAGAGCTTTGTTGTGTTCGTTTTCTGTAATCTTTGTCTTGCACGCACCTTCTCTTACCCATTTCTGCGCATTGACGGAGTCGGAGTAGATGGGATAGTTGAGCTTGTTTTTCTTCTGCCATGCCAGGCAATAAACTATGGCGAGGAACTCTCCGATATTGTTGGTGCCTTGTTCGTAGACAGGACTCTTGAAGAGGTGAGTGCTTGTCTCTACAAAAACACCTTGAAACTCCATCTTGCCTGGATTGCCGGAACAAGCAGCATCGACGGCGATGCTTTGACCTATAGGTCTCTGATTTTCTGGAAGACTTTCATAAGACTTAGCCGTTGTCTGCTGTCCGTTGTCTGTTGACTGCTGACATGAAGCGGCGTAACCGTCTTTGAAGGCCTGCTCTGCACTTGCCCTGTCCGGGAATGATTTATATTGCGCGCCTTTGAAACCCTCGATCTGCATTCTGCAAGAGTCCCAATTGCTGTAAATCCCTATCTGTCTGCCGTTCCAGACCACATAATATTTGTTCTTTGCCATAATGCAAAAGTAACAAAGAAAAGCATATCTTTTTTTGAAAAATGAAATAAAAAAAACTTAATGATATCGTTTTTTTTTGTAGAATTGCATTTAATTAATTTGGTAAAAGATATAATGAAAAACAACGTATCGTTTGTTAGAAAATATATATTCAATCTTATAACTTGTTTGTTCGTAATAAGTTTTACAATCTTAACACCTGTTAGGGTTTTTGCAAACGATAGTGAATATGAGGCAGAAGAGAAATTTGATGCTGGAGAACTTATCTTCGACCATATTTTGGATTCTTATGACTGGCATATATGTACTTGGAAAGGAAAGCATATCAGTGTCTATCTGCCGATAATAGTTTATAGCGAAGGCGAGTTTTATACTTTTTCATCTAAGCATTTACATCATGAACATCAGTATCATACCAAAGACAAGCACGGCGATGATGTCGTCTTTGAAATCCCTGAAGAAGGAAGCCATAAAGGCAAGGTGGTGAGAGTGATGGATGATGGAACGCATATAAAGCCATTGGATATCTCTATAACTAAGACCGTATGCGGATTGTTTATCTCATGCACTCTTCTTGTCGTGATTTTCCTTCTTGTCGCTAAAGGCTATCGTGAGAGAGGCGAGAAGGCCCCGAAAGGAATACAGGCTCTCGTGGAACCAATCATACTCTATGTGCGCGATGACATCGCCAAACCTAATATCGGCGAACATTATGAACGATATTTCCCTTATCTGTTAACTGTATTTTTCTTTATATTTTTTAATAACCTCTTGGGATTGATACCGTTCTTCCCTTTTGGAACAAACATCACAGGAAACATAGCGGTGACAGCAGTGCTTGCCTTGTTTACCTTCCTCATTACTAATTTCACTGGTTCGAAACATTATTATGAAGATATATTCAACACACCTGGCGTGCCTTGGTGGTTGAAGTTCCCTTTGCCATTGATGCCTATCATTGAAGTCGTCGGTTGTTTTATCAAGCCGTTCGTCTTGGCGGTACGTCTCTTTGCTAATATCACAGCTGGTCATATCGTGGTGCTAGGTTTCATCTGTATGATATTTATCTTGGGAGAGATGAGCGCTATGGCAGGTGCGGGAATGTCGGTGCTGTCATTGTTGCTCGCGGTCTTTGCCGACTGCCTTGAGGTGCTGGTGGCATTCATACAGGCATACGTGTTTACTCTGTTGTCTTCAATATATTTTGGAATGGCAGCGAAACATGGTTAATTAGGACTGTTGACTGTGGTCTGTAGTCCGTTGACATAAGAAATATAAACTTTATAAAATTATAAGTTATGACATTATTGGTTTTATTACAAGAAGTAGTTCAGGCAGTTGTTGACTTGGCTCCATTAGCACAGTTAGGTGCAGCTTTAGCAGCAAGTATCGTTACAATTGGTGCAGCTTTAGGTATCAGCAGAATCGGTAGTTCTGCTTTGGAAGCCACAGCTCGTCAGCCTGAGATAGCAGGTAACGCACAGACAAGCATGATCATCTCTGCAGCTTTGGTTGAAGGTGTTTCATTCTTCGCATTAGTTGTCTGCTTGCTGATAGCTCTTTAAGAGTTTATAGTGGAAGGTTTAGAGTGTAGAGTTGTTGGATTTAAAAATCTACACTCTCGACTCTAAACTTATACACTTTAAACTACTTTAAACTTTAAACACTACACTTTAAACTTTAGAATATGGAACTCATCACTCCTGATTTTGGTCTGTTGTTCTGGATGACGTTGGCATTCGGAATAGTGTTTTTTATCTTGGCGAAGTTCGCGTTCCCTGTCATAAACGGAATGTTGAAGAAACGCGAAGAGGAAATCACCAATGCCCTTGAACTGGCAGAGCGTACTCATAAAGAGATGGAACAGCTTCAAGTTGATAACGAGGCTCTCCTTCAACAGGCTCGCGAAGAACGTGATAAAATACTTAATGAAGCTAAACAGATATCAGATAAGTTTATAGAAGAAGCTAAGATTAAGGCCGACGAAGAGAAAGACCGTATCATAGAAAATGCCAAAGAGATAATAGAAAATGAGAGAATGGCTGCTACAACGGAAATCAAAAACCAGATAGCAGACATCTCTATCAAAGTGGCAGAGAAGATAATCGGCAAGGCTCTGGAGTCCGACAAAGAACAGTTGGATTATATCAACCGTCTGCTTCAGGAAATAGAAGATAGAGACCAAAAACATTAAGCTATGAAACCTAACATCTTAGTACATAGATATACAAAGGCTTTCCTTGAGTTGGCGATACAGAATGATGTCGTCGACAAGGTCCTTGATGACCTTCTTCTCGTTAAGACTACCTTAAAAGAGAATAAGGAACTGGATCTGTTAGTGCATCAGCCTTTTGTCTCAAAGGTTCATAAGACTAATATCATAACTAAGATATTCAAAGACAGAGTCGATGTAATAACATTGAATCTCGTTAATCTTCTGATAGAAAAAAATCGCGAAGAGATCATCGATGACATCTATGATGAATATCATGAGATGTATCTTGAATATAAGAAAATCGCTGTCGTGACAGTGACTTCCGCCATTGATCTTGATGAGAATACTATCGGCAGAATCGTCAATATCATGAGACATAAGATTGTCAATAAGGATGCTATTCAGGTCGAGAAGGTCATAGACAAGAATATCATTGGAGGTTTTAAAGTCAATTATATGGATTATGAATATGATGCTAGTGTGGTAAGTACTTTGAAACGTCTGCATTCTGTCTTTGAGGAGAATTTATTTGTTAAAGGATTTTAAGAAAAGAAATAAAACTACATACGATGGAAAATATAAAACCTGCTGAGATATCAGCTATTTTGCTTCAGGAACTGACAGGTTTCGACACCAAGGGCGAGTTGGATACTAAAGGCTCTGTCCTTCAGATTGGCGACGGTGTTGCTCGTGTTTATGGCATGAACGATGCCGAGTCAGGCGAGTTGGTCGAGTTCGAGAAGACAGGTGCCATGGGCATCGTCTTGAACCTTGAGCAAGATAATGTCGGTGTCGTTCTTTTGAATGACGCTTCAGATATAAAGGAAGGTGATGTGGTGAAATGTACACATCGTATCGCTTCTATACAAGTCGGTGAAGGTATGTTAGGTCGCGTTGTCAACACTCTTGGTCATCCTATCGACGGCAAGGGCGCCATCAAAGGCGAGACTCTGGAGATGCCTTTGGAACGTAAGGCTCCTGGTGTCATCTTCCGTCAGCCTGTGAGCGAACCTCTTCAGACAGGTATCAAAGCTGTCGACGCCATGATTCCAATCGGACGTGGTCAGCGTGAGCTTATCATCGGAGACCGTCAGACAGGCAAGACTGCCATTGCCATCGATGCCATCTTAAATCAGAAAGAATTTTACGACAGGGGAGAACCTGTCTATTGTATATATGTCGCTGTAGGACAGAAAGGCTCAACCATTGCTAACATAGTGCAGACCTTGGAAGACAAGGGCGCGCTCCCATATACTGTCGTTGTCGCCGCTACAGCATCCGACACTGCCGCTATGCAGTATTACGCACCTTTCGCTGGAGCTGCCATAGGCGAATACTTCCGCGACACCGGCCGTCCTGCCTTGGTGGTCTACGATGACCTCTCCAAACAGGCTGTGGCATATCGCGAAGTGTCATTGCTTCTCCGTCGTCCACCTGGACGCGAGGCTTATCCTGGCGACGTCTTCTATCTCCACTCAAGATTGCTTGAACGCGCAGCGAAGATAGTCGCTAACGACGACATCGCTAAGAATATGAACGACCTTCCAGAATGTCTTAAAGACAAGGTGAAAGGCGGCGGATCACTCACCGCTCTTCCTATCATCGAGACACAGGCTGGCGACGTCTCGGCATATATCCCAACCAATGTGATTTCTATCACCGACGGTCAGATATTCCTTGAGACTAACCTCTTCAATGCTGGTATACGCCCTGCTATCAACGTGGGTATCTCAGTGTCACGTGTCGGCGGCAAGGCTCAGATAAAATCTATGAAGAAGGTGTCAGGTACTCTCAAGATAGACCAGGCTCAGTTCCGCGAACTCGAGGCCTTCTCGAAATTCGGTTCTGACCTTGATGCTGCTACACAGGCGATATTGGATAAAGGCCGCCGTAACGTACAGATGCTCATCCAGCCTCAGTCATCACCGATGAAGGTGGAAGAAGAAGTGGCGATGATATTCTGTGGCGTCAATAACCTCATGAGAAGCCTGCCTTTAGATAAGATAGCAGATTTCGAAAAGAGTTATATCTCAGCGCTCAACAGCAGTCATGCCGACCTGATGAACAGGATAAAACAAGGTCAGCTCGATGATGATATAGTAGCGGTCTTGAAAAAAGTAGCTGCTGAAGTATGTGATAGCGTAATGAAGAATTAAGAGTTATGGCCAACTTAAAAGAAGTCAGGACGAGGATAGAATCTGTCAACTCGACGAAGCAGATTACGAGTGCCATGAAGATGGTGGCAGCATCCAAACTGCGTAAGTCGCAGAATGCCATCATGGCATTACGCCCGTATGCCGAGAAGTTCAGCGAGATTCTTGAAAGGATAAACGGTCAACAGACAACAGACAACAGACAACAGACAAAGGCCAATAAGGTTCTCATTGTCTCGATATCTTCTAATAAGGGATTGTGTGGTACGTTCAACGCCAATGTCATCCGTGAGACGATAAGCCTTATCAAAGACGAATATCAGACATTATTTGATAATAATTGCGTTGACATTTTATGTGTCGGCTCTAAGGTTGAAGATGCTCTTAAGTTTAGGAAATATCCTGTCATCGGCAACGAGAATGTCTTGCTGGATGACTTGACATACGAGAACGCTGCTGCTTTTGCTGAGCGTCTGATGAAAGACTTCGATGAGAATAAATACGATAAGATAGTATTTGTATATAATCAGTTTAAAAACGCCGCGACACAGGTGCTGGTGAAGGAGCAGTTTTTGCCAATTGTTGGTCAACAGATAACAGACAACAGACAACAGTCCGAGTCTGAGGTTGATTATATTTACCAACCGAATAAGGAAGAACTGTTGAGTGTTATGATTCCGAAGTCGCTTAAACTACAGGTTTATAAGATATTGTTGGATAGCTTCGCTTCAGAACAAGGCGCTCGTATGATTTCAATGACACAGGCGACAGACAATGCGACAGAACTCTTGAAAGAGCTTAATATATCGTATAACAAAGCACGTCAGTCTGCTATCACCAACGAACTCGTTGAGATTATCAGCGGAGCGAATGCTTTGAAAGAATCTTAGTTTTTTTAGAATTCAAAAATTCAGAACCTCAAAATCTCAAAATTCTAGTTTCTGAGATTTTGAGGTTCTGAGATTCTGAGATTTTAATCTTGTAACACCTCAATGGCTTTCTGAAGTATCTCATCCATTGGTTCGTAAAGAACATAAAACGCTTCATCGCCGAAGACGTCTCTTGCCACGTATGTCTTGAACAATGGTTCTGAGAGTTCTCTGGCTTTAGCCTTATCGGCATCATTTCCGATGATTTTCTTTTCTTCTGTACGACGCATCAATTCATTGAACATAGCATCTGTGAAGATGAAATTGTCGTTGAATGTTTCAACATTGCCATAACTTAATATCTCCTTGCGGTGTGAGTCGGCATAGTCGAAAGCATATTGGAACAAGATTCCGCTGTTTGCCATCTTATTGAAGAAATAATGAGTGCTGTCGTTTTCCAGAGGCACATAAATGTCAGGCATGATGCCACCGCCGCCATAGACTACTTTACCTTTAGGAGTTATATATTTCAACGAATCGGCGAAGTGTATGCTGTCGATATTAAACATCTCACCAGTCGCATAACGTGTGTATTCTTCAAGCATATATTCTTCTTTATTACCTGAGAAAGGTTTTTGTATGCAGCGACCTGTTGGGGTGTAGTAGCGCGCTACTGTCAGACGTAATGCTCCGTTTTCTCCAAGGTCGAATTGTTCTTGGACTAGGCCTTTGCCGAAGGAACGGCGTCCGATGATGGTGCCTCTGTCGTTATCTTGGAGAGCACCTGCCACGATCTCGCTTGCGCTGGCTGAACCTTCATTGATGAGGACGACTACATCTTTGTCTTCCCATAAGCCTCTGTGACGTGAGAATAGATATGATCTCTCACGATGTTCACCTTCGGTATATACGATTAAGTTGTTGTCGGTGAGTATCTCATCAACGACGCCTACTGCTTCTCCCAGATAACCTCCGGTGTTGTCTCTCAGGTCTAGGATGAGCTGTGTCATGCCTTCCGACTTAAGCTTTCTCACTGCCTCGACGAATTCCTTATGCGTGGTGGCAGAGAATTTTGTCATCTTGATGAAACCGATGTTATCGTCAATCATATAAGCCACGTCGACGCTGTGAGTCGGTATCACGTCTCTGATGATGGTGAAGTCGAGCAGCTCATCAATGCCACGACGTTTTATCTTGACGTCAACCTTTGTCTTCTTAGGACCTTTGAGGAGACGCATCGCATCTTTGTTTGTGACTTTCGTTCCTGCGACGAGGGTGTCACCAACATACACTATTCTGTCGCCGGCGAGTATTCCCACTTTTTCAGAAGGACCGCCTTTGATGGTATTGATGATAGTGATTGTGTCTTTCTCTATTCTGAATGAAACTCCGATGCCGTGGAAACTGCCATGAAGGTTGTCGTTGACTTCTTCAAGTACCTCAGGCTTGATATATTCGCTATGAGGATCCATCGACTCAAGGACATGAGTGACGGCTTTTATCTGAAGGTCTTTGATGTTTATAGTATCGACATATTCTTTGTCTATCAAAGAAAATACATCGTTGATATATGAAAGATCGTCACTGTTTTTGGGTGCAGTGGCTATTCCATTAGATTTTGCTATATATATGCCGAACATCACGCCTACAGCAAGTATAATGGAAAATATTAACGGCATCAGAGGTTGTTTTTTCATAGCTTATAGTTTGTAGTTGATATAAAAAAGAGACGTATCAATGATGCTTGTTTATGTTATGTATCACGGATACGCCTCTATATAATGATTGAACATTATCAATTGTTCATTCTTTATTCCACATTTGCACTTGACAATTGAAGTTCGACACCAGCTTTTTTGAATAAGCCTTGTAATACAGTGCCAGGACCTACTTCAACTACCTCTGTCAAGCCATTGGCAATCATATTACCCATGGTCTGAGTCCAGCGTACTGGAGCTGTCAGCTGAGAGATGAGATTTGCTTTAATGATGTCAGGTGATGTCACAGCCTGACCGGTGACGTTTTGGTAGATAGGGCAGATGCCTTGGCTGAATTTTGTGTTTTGGATTGCTTCTGCGAGTTTGACGCGTGCTGGTTCCATGAGAGGGCTGTGGAATGCGCCGCCTACTTGAAGTGGAAGTGCGCGTTTTGCGCCTGCTTCTTTGAGCAGTTCGCATGCTTTTTCAACGCCTTTGAGGCTGCCTGAAACAACGACTTGCCCGTTACAGTTGTAGTTTGCAGCGATGACTACTTCGTCTTTTATTGAAGCGCATATTGATTCTATTATCTCATTATCCAGACCGAGAACTGCTGCCATCGTGCCAGGGTTTTCTTCGCAAGCTGCCTGCATTGCGTTGGCGCGTGCTGCAACAAGACGCAAACCGTCTTCAAACTGAAGTGTGTTATTAGCAACCAATGCTGAGAATTCACCTAAAGAATGACCAGCAACCATGTCAGGTTTGAATGTGTCGCCTAACATCTTGGCTAAAATAACTGAATGAAGGAAGATAGCAGGCTGTGTGACTTTTGTCTGTTTCAAGTCCTCTGCTGTTCCTTCGAACATGATGTCAGTGATAGAGAATCCGAGGATGTCGTTAGCCTTTTTAAACATATCCTTAGCCTTAGGGAATTTGTCATAAAGATCTTTTCCCATTCCAACAAATTGGGCACCTTGTCCCGGAAAAACGTAAGCTTTCATTTATAGTTTAATTTAGTTAATATTTATTCAATGCACAATGTATAATTGATTATGAATTATGCATTATGAATTATGAATTGAATCAATCTCTTGAGTTGCCGAAGAATCTTAATAAATATAAGAAGAGGTTCAAGAAGTCGAGGTAGAGTGTCAAGGCTGCATGAATAGTGATTTTTGCCATGACATCGCCGTCGTTGATACCTGCGTTTCCTATTTGTTTAATCTTCTGTACGTCGAAGGCTGTCAATCCTGTGAAGATGAGCACGCCAGCGATGCTGATGATATAGTCTAATCTTGCGCTGTGCATGAAGAAGTTGACTAATGTAGCGATGATGACGCCTATCAAAGCCATGAAAAGGAATGAACCGAATTTTGTCAAATCGGTGCTTGTTGTGTATCCTAATACTGCCATCACGCCGAACATGCCAGCTGCAATGATGAATGTCTTGAAGATAGATGCTGTTGTGTAAGCCCAGAAGATGAAGCTGAGGCTCATGCCCATCAAGATGGAATAGATGACATATAATAACACTGTCTTTTGTACTGACATTCTATTGATGCCAGCTGACATAGTGAACACTATGATTAAAGGAGCGAATGTCACGATCCAGCCTAATATTGATGTCTTAGCGTAACCTTCAGGTGATACTGTAATCAGCATGCTCATCAGGTTTTCGCTTGTGCCGAATAAAAATGCAGTAGCTGCTGTCAAACCGAGCGCTGCAAACATCCATAAAAATACATTAGAAACAAATGATTTTGTCATCTCTTGTGACATCACTTGTTGGTTGTAGTCGTTGTTGAATTGATACATATTTTTAAAGTTTATAGTTTAAAGTTTAAAGTTCAAGGGTCATCAATGCAAGTTCGATCCGATAAGCTGCAAGAACTCGGCTCTTGTCTCGCTTCTCTCGAAAGCGCCGGTGAAGTCTGATGTAGTGGTGACAGAGCTTTGTTTCTGTACGCCGCGCATGCTCATACACAAATGGCGTGCCTCAATAACGACTGCCACTCCCAATGGATGCAAGGCATCGTTGATGGCTTCCTTGATCTGTGTGGTGAGACGCTCCTGTACTTGAAGACGACGTGAGTAAGCTTCGACAACACGTGCAATCTTGCTTAATCCTGTGATGTAACCGTTTGGTATATAAGCGACGTGAGCCTTGCCGATGAATGGTATCATGTGATGCTCGCACAAAGAAAACAATTCAATGTCCTTCACCACAACCATCTGACGATAGTCTTCCTTGAATTTTGCAGAAAGCAAAATCTCCTTTGGATCCATCGTATAGCCTTGTGTCAAAAACTGCATCGATTTGGCGACGCGCAAAGGTGTCTTCTCAAGACCTTCTCTTGTAATGTCTTCGCCAAGCAATTCTAAAATCGCTGCATAATGTTCTTGTAACTTCTCTAACTTCTCAGGATTGAATTTGTCAATCCTTTCATAACCAATAATCTCGTTATTCATCACTAATTATTAATTTTTATCTTCACAAAGGTTTCGAAAAATGTAAAACACAGATAATATACTAAGAATGACACAATAAAAGCCTTGGCATCTTCTGAAAACATAATTGCATAAGTCGCAATGATGGCGAGGCATACAAACAATTTGGCTATTGTTGTAATCATGTGAAAATTAGTCGTCTTGTTGATGTCATTTTTGTTTTTCACTTTGATAGTCATAAAATATATTAAGATGTTTTCTATAGTGAAAAACAGTATCATAAATGGCCACAAGGACGAAATCATCTGTGGTGCGATATTTTTAAGAGCAAATGACAGTGCTATTGTAAAAACAACAATACTGAATAATGAAATAAAGAATATCGTATGTCTGGATTTCATTATTTCTTGTTCTCAACTTTTGGAGCTTCGTTGCTGCCCATTTCACATCTGCCGATAAACTTAGCGCCGATTTCAATGTAAAGTTGTTTTGTGCTAAGTTCACCTTCGAAATGTGCTGTAGATTTCATAGATGTTAACTCGTCGACGATAAGTTTTCCTTTCACTTGGCCTGACAAATCTGCTTGTTTGCAGAAGATGTCGCCTTCTATGATGCCATTTTGTCCCAAGACAATCTTGCCTGTAGATTTTAAAATGCCTAAAACTTTTCCATCAATTCTGATGTCGCCATTGGATTCTATCTCACCTTTTATTATAGTTCCGTTGCCTATAATGTTTCTGGCTGGACTTTCATTATTCATACTATTGTTTTTTATCATTGTTATTTATTTAAGAATTCTATATACTCATCGACATTCTTGTGGTTGAAGAATATCGGATAATTGCTCTTCGAAATCAGAAGCACCTTGTAATGTTCTTGTTTCATTCCACCGAAAAGATAATCTGTCAAGAACATCGCTGTCTTATAGTCGTTTGCTTTTGCTTCATTGTCAAACTCTTCGATGGTTATGACAGCCTCTTGCTTGCCTAACATCACGTTCTTGACGTTAAGTTGCATCATTCTGAAACTATCCTTGTTGAAGTCGTTGAGACGAACCTTCAATGGATTGACTCTCACATTCTTGGTGTTACATATGATCATCACGTAATATTTGTCGTTAGGGTCATATGTGTATGGATATTCTTTTTCTGGTTCTTTTTCTTTCTGACGTGCACTTTCGATAGGAAGACCGAGATTGTACATTTCGTTTGCTTTCAAGAGAATATCCAAAGCATGTGGCTTGATGCTGCTTGTTGGATATTTTTGTACGAGACGGTATAATGAATATGCCATTGAGTCAACGACATATATCTTGCCGACAGCTATAGAGTTGAGGAATTCAAAACGTGGCATCAGCAATGTATCTTCAGGACATATGGTGCGTGCCTTGATGACATTGGATCTTACTTTCTGATACTGACCTTTTTCATATGCTTCGTAAGTCTCGGCATAAAGATTCGATGACTCTTGTCCTTTTTCTTTTTCCTTTACGAAATATTCTGGGTCGATGATGATCTTCGCCTGATTTGAATCTGGATATTTAGCAAGTATCTTGTCTTTGTAAATATTGGCGTCGCTGTTATTCTTCTGTGCGCTATGCATCTTATAGAGGTAATACCATGACGACAATTCATATTCGTTTCCTGGATAACGTTCGTTAAGTTCTGTGAACGACTCTATTGAGTTGTTATAGTCTTTCAGATTGTCGTAATAGATGAAGCCAATGTTGTTTAACGCTTTGAGAATCTGTGTGTTAGCTTCTTTCTTTTGTTTTTCTGAGAATGGCAACTGCTGCAGATAGTAACCAATTTCTGTTGGTTGGTATTGTGCTGTATCGGCAGGTTGGTTTTTGCGTTCTTCCAAAAGTTTCTCGATTTCTTCTTCTGAAAGTGTCGATAATTCTTCTTCTGAGAAATATTCAAGGAGGTCTTCTTCAAGAGATTCCTCTTCTGTCATCATGCTTCTTTTGTTGCTGATGAACCAGAAGTCTTCAAGATTTCTGTTGCCCCATTTGTTTCTAAATTCTGCTGCACCGCGGGTGAGAGATGTCTGGTTGTAGAAATACCACGATGCTGTTGCGCCTGGCGACATTGGGCTCGACATATTAGGATCTGCTATTCTGTCGTTGCCGAGAAGTGCCAGTTGTTCTTGTAGTTCTTTCTCTTTTGCAAGACGTTCTTGTTCTGCTTTG
>JAZKYG010000019.1:0-5152 GCA_045612025.1 Bacteroidales bacterium | reverse complement strand
GCGAGAAGTTCGCCTTTTGATGTTTGTGTAGTTTTCATGTAATAATATATTATTTTGTGTGCGGATGAAGGGACTCGAACCCCCACGCCTCTCGGCATCAGATCCTAAGTCTGACGCGGCTACCAATTACGCCACATCCGCCTGAATCGTTAGGAGGTGCAAAAATACAATTTTTTTTGAAATAAATGTAAATATTAATAAAAAATATTCCTAAAAGATAATTGTCTGATTATTTGTTATTTTATGTGTTTCTTCTTATGTTTGCGATATCATTTTTTTTTAAATTTTAAAAAACATAACTATGTTTAAAGGTAGTAGGTTTTTAGTTCTTTTATTTTCATTTTTATTTTTACAAGAAAATCTTAACTCTCAGTCGTTTATTGGAACTCAAAGCAATTTTTCTGGTTCTAGCGCCATGTCGATGAACCCTTCGTTGCTTACAACGTCTAATCTGTATTTTGACCTTAATGTAATAGGTGTCGGAATCCTCGCTTATAATGACTGCGCTTATATCAAGAGCAGTGATATGATGAAGATGTTTTATTCATTAGGTTCTTACAAACCAAGCTACAATATTGATGGGAAAAATACTGACTGTTTGATATATTCAGATCATTGTATGCGATATTTGTATGAATCCTTGGATGTTAATGTCTTGAACTTTATGTATGATATAGATGGCAAGCAGGCAATAGGTCTTTCTTTTAACGGAAGGGTTTACACCAGCGCTTCTAAGATTCCATGGGAAATTCCGGAGATAGTGGCTGCAGGCAAGGATGCCGATAATTTACGCCAGCATTATTTATCTGACAATGTGAAAGTCGCGACTATGGAATGGGCTGAAGTGGCATTGGCATATTCCAATACTATATATGAACATTATAGACATAAAATTGATGTGGGCGCAAGCATTAAATATCTGCTGGGTTACTCAGCAGCAGTGGCTAATATAAATCAGCTGGATTATACTATCTTTAGTGAGGATTCTATCATCGTTAATAATTTCGACGCGAATCTGGCATACTCGCTGCCGATAAATTATAACGAGCCGTTGGTGTCAAATAATGCATTTGATAAGTCGTTGTTAAGAGGTCAGGGTGTTGGACTTGATCTTGGGTTTACATATACTCATAAACGCAGTTCCAAAATTCAGCTGAAACGCAAGGGCGCATACACTAGTCCCAAAGTCGATTATATATGGAGAACTGGCGTCTCTCTTATGGATGTTGGTTTTATTAACTTCAATAATAATGCTGTGGATAATTATTATTCCACCTCGACGCCAACAACATTTGATGTGGCTTATATGGATCATATGGAATGCTTCGATGAATTATCAGCATCATTGAGCGCTATTTGTTATGATGGTGATTCCTTGAAGTCTAAGGTGGGCGATAGAGTGCGTATGGGCTTGCCAACGACATTGAGACTGCAGTTTGATTATAACATATATAAAAACTATTATCTTAATGCTACTGTGATACAGCCTGTTAGATTGTTTGAGTATTCGGTTATGGCAGCACCTAGACTTATGTTGGAACCTCGCTATGAATCTGAATATTTTGACTTCGGTCTGCCGATTTCTTTGTATAATTATGAATATCTGCGTTTAGGCGCTTCGCTTAGAATCGCTTTCATTACAATAGGTACCGAAAAGCTTGCGACTTATTTGGGCATAGGTGATGCTAATGGAATGGATTTCTATGTGTCTGTTAAAGTTGGACTTGCCAAATCAAGAAAGATGGGTCGTAACCGTGACGCATGCTGGTCTGCAGCATCTTTCAGATAATCATTTCTTGACATCTAAAGCATCGCGCAAGGCATTGCCTAAAAGCATGAATGCCAACACCAAGAGCATTATGGCAATGCCTGGCAATATGGCTAGATAAGCGTCGTTCAAAATGATGTACGCATAGTTTTCTTTTATCATGCTGCCCCATGACGGCATAGGCGGCTGTACTCCGATGCCAAGGAAACTTAATCCTGCTTCCAACAGAATGGCGGATGCGAAATTGGCTGCTGAAATGACGATGATAGGGTTGATGATATTTGGTATTATGTGTCGTAAAATGATTCTTGCATTCTTGAATCCCAATGCTTTCCCTGCTTCGACGAAAGTGGTTTCTCTTACAGATAAAATCTGACCTCTTGTTACACGTGCTACCTCAACCCACATGGTCAAGCCAACGGCGATGAATACCTGAACGACGCCCTTGCCCAAGACAAAAGTGATGGCTATTACTATTAATAAGGTAGGGATAGACCAGACTACGTTGATGAGCCATACCATCAGGTCGTCGACTCTGCCTCTGAAGAATCCGCCGAGACTGCCTACGAATATACCTATTAATATACTCATGAAGACAGCGATGAATCCGACGGAAAAACTGATTCTCGTTCCTAAAAGTAGTCTGCTTAAAAAGTCTCTTCCGAACTGGTCGGTGCCGAGGATGAATCTTCGGTGTTCAACGTAATGTGTGTTGATGTAAAGTGACGCTTCTTCGTCATTGCTGAAAGTAATTTCTGGAACTATGTCGTTATTTGAAATTATTTCTTCGATTACATTCTGTGTTTCATCTGGGTTGTAAATGTAAACAGTGGTTTTATCTTTTTCAATCTTTAAGGAATCGAAAGGAATCTGACGATAAGGATATGGTTTTCCGTAGAGAAGTTGTGATAAAAATCCTGTGTTTTCGACTATATTTTGCTTTGGAACGAGAAGCATATCGACTTCAAAACCAGGTTTACGAGTGCTTATCTCTAAAATCTGAGTGTTTGAATAAGGAGTTTTATCTGGAATTATGAAATATGCAAATAAAGCCATAAAACCGCATAAGATGATAAAAATCAATGATATCACTCCAGTAATATTTTTCTTGAAACGCTGAAAAGCGATTTTGTTTGGGGATAATATCTCGTTGTTATTCATCTTATTTTTCCTTTGAGAAACAAAAATAAAAAAAAATATTGTCGGACTTGATTTTTGAAAGAAAAAAGTTGTATCTTTGCACTCGCAATCAGATGGTGGATGTAGCTCAGTTGGTTAGAGTACCGGATTGTGGTTCCGTGGGTCGTGGGTTCGAGTCCCATCTTCCACCCTCAAAAAGAGACGATGAAAATCGCCTCTTTTTTTTTATATCCATAAAATAAAAACAAAAAAACTCAAAATCTCAAAACTTCAGAACTTATGGCATTCTAAAATTCTAAGGTTCTGAGATTCTGAATTTCTTCAAGGTGTTTTTACACCGATAAATTATATTCTCTCAAAACATCATTCAATGATGTCTTCTTATCTGTCGATTCTTTTCTCTTTCCTATAATCAAGGCGCAGGCAACATTATAATCTCCTGCTGGGAAATGTTTGGTGTATGATCCAGGAATCACGACGGAACGTGCAGGAACGAATCCTTTGTATTCAACTGGTTCACTGCCGCTGACGTCGATGATTTTTGTTGATGCTGTGATGACTGTGTTGGCTCCGAGTACGGCTTCTTCTTCAATTCTCACGCCTTCAACGATGATACATCTAGAACCGATGAAGCAGTTGTCTTCAATAATGACTGGCGCTGCTTGTAATGGTTCGAGTACGCCACCGATGCCGACGCCGCCACTAAGGTGTACGTTCTTCCCGATTTGTGCGCATGATCCTACTGTAGCCCATGTGTCGACCATTGTGCTGCTGTCGACGTATGCTCCGATGTTGACATACGATGGCATCAAAATCACACCTCTATTGATAAAGGCTCCGTATCTCGCTGTGGCTGGTGGTACGACGCGTACGCCTGCTTCTTCAAATCCTCTCTTCAAAGGCATCTTGTCGTAGTATTCAAAAACGCCGCTTTCCATGACTTCCATCTTGTTGATAGGGAAGTACATCAAAACTGCTTTCTTCAGCCATTCGTTGATAATCCATTCGCCGTTAATCTTTTCGGCAATGCGAAACTCGCCTTTGTCTAACTTTTCAATGACATTGCAAATGGCATCGCGAACTTCTTCTTTTTCCAATAAAGCTCGGTTTTCCCAAGCGTTCTCTATGATATTTCTTAAATTTTCCATGATGAGTTTATATATCTGCAAATATAGAAAAAAGTTTAAGGTTTAAAGTTTAAGGTTTAAGTTTTTTTGATGTTATTCATGGCTCCTAATTGAAAAAAAATCCGTTGTCTGTTGTCCGTTGTCTGTTGACTATTTATTATATTTGCAAACAAAAATTAAGAAATGGCAAGAATAATGGCAATCGATTACGGAAGGAAACGCTGTGGCATAGCAGTGACCGACCCTTTGCAAATCATCGCGAATTCATTGACAACAGTCGATACAAAAGATTTGCTGACATTTATTTTAGATTATGTCAAGAAAGAAAATGTTGAGACTATCGTAATCGGCGAACCAAAAGATATGCAGAACAATCCTTCTGAGTCAAGTCGTTACATAGAACCTTTTATAGGTCAGCTGAAAAAGGCGCTTCCTGAGATGGATATTAAACGTCACGATGAACGCTTTACATCAAAGATGGCGTTCCAGACTATGATCGATGCAGGTCTTGGCAAGAAGCAGCGTCAAAACAAGGCGCTCGTCGACACCATCAGCGCTACCATCATCTTGCAATCTTATATGGAATCTGAAGCAATTAAGAAAAATAGATTTTAAATTTTAAAGTATGATATTACCTGTAGTGGCTTACGGCCATCCTGTTTTAAAGAAAATAGCAGAAGAAATAACTCCTGATTATCCAGGTTTACAACAACTTATAGCTGATATGTTCGAAACAATGTATCACACTGAAGGTGTCGGACTAGCAGCTCCTCAAATCAATAAGTCAATAAGACTTTTCGTCATTGACGCTGAACCTTTCGTAGAGACTTATCCAGAAGCAAAAGGTTTCAAGAAGGTTTTCATAAATCCGGAAATTGTTGAGGTTTCAGAAGAGACATGGACATTCCGCGAAGGCTGCCTCAGTCTTCCTGATATGAATGAAGACGTGGTTCGTCCAGCAAAAGTGACTGTCAATTATTTAGATGAGAATTTTGAAGAACATGAAGAAGAACTCGACGGAATATGCGCTCGCGTCTTTCAGCATGAATTCGACCATCTCGAAGGAAAAGTCTATGTCGACAGAGTCGCTCCTATGCGCAAAATGATGCTTAAAAAC
>JAZKYG010000018.1:0-6679 GCA_045612025.1 Bacteroidales bacterium | reverse complement strand
GCTCGTCAGACTGAAGCAAAAGATATGTCGACTTTGCCCATTCTTTTTTCTCTATTAAACGAAAGTCTGTGATTTTCTTCATGGCTTATATACAAAAAAGGTCGTCGAATGACGACCTACGTTAATCTTTAGGTTATTTTGCTTCTTCTGTATTTTCTTCAACTGTGAAGTCTAAGAGACCTTTATCGTTGAGGAGTTGATACCATTGGAAGACTTTTTTCATATCTGATTGATAAACTGAGTCTTCATCATATTCTGGAAGTATCAACATAAATTTTTCTTTAAGTTCTACTGGAGAAACTTTCTTAGGATCGAAACCGATGTTATCGCCTAATTTTTCGTGAATGCTCATGAATACTTCTTTGAGAGGTCTGTCTTCACCTGTTGTGTAGATGCTGATTTCTTCCAAAGAACTGATTCTATCGTTAGCAAAAGCTGGTGTGCGTTTGCCATCAAGCAATGATTCAACAACTAATTTTCCTGTGCCTTGACCTGAAACCAAGAACAAACCTGGTTTGCCTGATATTGCTACAACTTTACTTAAATCCATTTCTAATCTTATTAGTTAAATAGTTTAATTTTCTCTTTTTAATTATGATTTCGCAAAGATAATAAAAAGTCTAAAGACTAAAGACCAAAGACTAAAGTTTTTTTCAATCAGAAATAAAGTTTAGGCATCAGGAATTATAATAGTATGATTTATAATATCATCATTTTTTTATTTATCAAATTTACACTCAACACCCATTCAGGTGCCGCCGACTTCATCGGATTCGGATTCGGAGTGAGATTATAAAAAGCAACTCCTAATTCCTAACTGAACCTCCGTTTCTTTCCACAGCCACTCTCTAATAGGATTGTCATAATGTTTCTTTGAAATGAGTTTACTCTTATTTCCAGAAAACAATCTAACATCAGGGAGAAAACATGTTGACTGTTGAACATCGACCGTTGTCCCAAGCAAAGCATTAACCGCAGGTATCGCGCCTTTCTCCGGTGACTTGCAGAACGGCCTGAACAAGACATCAGCGATTGGATCAAACCATCGATGCATGGAAATCATATTGCTATCCACAACACCCGGGTCGGTAAGATTCACCTTTCCGTTCTTGATATTTTCCGACAATGAAAGCGATGACAAAAACAGAGCATATTTCGCCTTGCCATAAGCTCCAAGTTGAGAGAATCTCTTTTTATCCAAATCAAAGAAATGTTCGTCAAGCCTTGACACTCCCCGTGTCACAGAAACAGTATTGACAATATCGAATCCATCTTCCATCAATGGAATCATCAGTCTCGAAAGATACAATGGTCCAATATAATTCACTGCAACCGTAGTTTCAAAACCATCTTCGTTTATGGAAAAGTCACAACATATTATTCCTGCGTTATTCAACAGTTTATTTACCTTAAATCCATGACTTATAATATTTTCAGAAAACGATTTTATTGAAGAAAGAGAATTCAGGTCCAGTTCCAAGACATCTATTTCTGAATGAGGAAAATGTTTTATCAAGACATCACGTTGAGATGCCGCCTTCTTGACATTACGGCACGCCATTATCACAGGAAAATCCTTATCCAACAACGACTTAACAGCAGCAAGTCCTATGCTCCCCGTCGCACCTGTCACTATTACCTTACTTTTCTCCATATAGAATTAACTAAGCGTTTGGGCAAAAGTGAGAGCATTGGAGGAAGATATACGTTCATCGCTCCAGGTGCCACGACCATCTTCTTCTTAAACATTCCTTTAAGTGCTTTCTTCACAAGCCATTGCGGCGTTCCGACAACACCAAGATTCACTCCAAGCTTCAACAGTCTTGGATTTATTTTATATAAAGGTGTGGCTATAGCTCCAGGGCAAACCGTCGTCACTCCAACACCGTAATCTCTCATCTCATAATAAAACGATTTACCGAAGCTCTTAAGATAAGCCTTTGTAGCAGAATATATTGTAATTCCAGGATAAGGAAGTCGTGCCGCCATTGACGACACCAAGATGATAAATCCGTATCCTCTTTTCTTCATCTCATTTCCGAAAATCCTGCACATACGAGTTGGAGTCATAATATGAAGATTAAGCATAAGTTCCATCTTCGTATGATATTCATCGTCAAGTTCATGGAAGAAGAACATCCCGGCATTATTGATAAGAATGTCAATAACGGCATTCTGGTTCTTGCAAAAATCAAACAGCTGCTGTGCCGCATCTTCCTGCGACAAATCCTGATAACGAGCTATGACTTTAACACCGTAATCATTCCTAAGCCTGTCAGCGACATCTTCCAATTCCTTTTCCTGATTACTGACAATCACGAGATCACATCCTGCTTCAGCAAGATAGTTTGCATACAGCAGTCCCATTCCAGAACTAGCTCCTGTTATCAACGCTGTGACGTCATTGCCATAAGCTCTAATCTTATCTATATCTTTCTTGAAAGAAATCATAAATCATTGATTTTCTAACTTCTCTATTTCTTTTTTAAGACGTTCAGGCATCTCTTCTACGCAATGATGACATCGCATATCCTCGCTATACATTCTTCCAATGCAATAATTTGAATGCTTGCAGCTGCTTCTCGTCAGCTCGCCTTTCTGCAATTTATTAACGAAATCGGTATCATTGATAAGAGCGCGTGCCATCTGAAAGGCCACGAAACCAGAGTTCAAGACTTTTTCCATATCATCTTTCGCAACCATTCCTCCCACATAAATAAGAGGCATGTCAAGACTCTCACGGAACTTCATCGCTGTCTCATAGAAATAAGCATCTTCATAAGGAATCGTCGGCACCATCATCCTGCCAGCTATTCTAAGTCCTAATTTGAGCCACCAAAACTTCCACATATTCATGTAATAAGCCATCGTCTTTATCGGCATCGCGCCACGCATGACTTCCATAGGAGCCTTGCTGACGAAACCGGCAGAAAGCACGAGAGCATGAACGCCAAGTTTCTCCAACTCCTTGGCAATCAATATTGCCTCATCGACTTGTATTCCAGTTTTGATACCGTCGAACATATTTACTTTCACCACCACAGCCATATCGTCCGATGCTGCGTCCATCACCTCTCTGATGACGAATTTCATGAAACGCATTCTGTTTTCCAAGTTTCCGCCCCAGATGTCTTCTCGGTGATTCGTATAAGGCGACAAGAACTGACTTATGAGATAACCATGACCTGCATGTATCTCAACGCAATCGAAGCCTGCCTCACGGGCGAGATTCACTGCCTTACCGAAATCTCTTACCGTATCAAGGATTTCATACTCTTCCATACCTCTTACGAATGTAGGAGAATAGAGATTGAATCCTGAAGATGCGCCCATCGGCTTGCATCCGCACGTGCTACGATGAGTCATATTTCCACAATGCCCGAGCTGTATAGAAACCTTGGCGCCTTCCTTATGGATAGCGTCTGTGAGTTTCTTTAGTTCAGGGACAATCTCCTTGCGCATCCAGAGCTGACCGTCAAAAGAGACGCCGCTACGATTGACAGAGGCGTATGCTATAGTTGTCATGCCAATGCCGCCACGGGCTACTGCCGTATGATAGTCAAAGAGTTGCTGCGAAGGTCTGTTATCCTTACACATATTCTCAAAGGCCGCAGAACGTATTGTCCTGTTTCTCAACTCAACAGGACCTATCTTACAAGGTGTGAAAATAATTGAATCGCTTGCTTGCATCGTTGTCTTGTTGTTTAATATATAAAAGGTATCATCCTCTTTACTTTCTTAGTATCAAGTTCATCTCCGAACTCTTTCTTGTAATTATCGTAAATCTTGGCGGCGCGGGGCGCGAGATTTGCGAAAGTCCAGATTGCGAATACCGCGCCGGAAAGCGACCATGTAAGTATCGCAAAACCAAGCCATTCCACAAACTCTCCAAAGTAATTGGCAGAAGTCACATACTTAAACATCCCTTTCTTTGGAAGATAATGCCGCGTATCACCAGGCTTACGAAGGTTTCTTATGACATAATCAGAATGAATATTGATAATCATTCCCAAGAAGAAAATCATTGTTCCAATAATAAATTGAGGCGTCGTAAGCCATGCCATTTCATACATGTTTTCTGGTGACTCATAAAAAATCCAACCGCCTTGCATCAATGCATTCAGCACGTTGAAGACGACACCCATAAATATCACCGACAAAGGCATCACGCTCTTGCCTCTTATCAAAAAAGGAAAGATAAAAGAACGTTGGAAATAATGTATCTCAAATAAAATCAAGAAAATAAGGCATACGACATTCGTACTTCTTTCTGAAAATACGCAAAGTAATATCATGACAATAAAGACAGGAGATTCCATCAATATCCAACCTAACTTATTAGGCAGTGCCGGACCCCATTTCTTATTGTAAAAAACACCGTAACCTGCTGTAACAAAATACAATGCGATAAACACAACTACCGCTATTATCGTCATTATCAGAAGAAATGTGTTAAAATAACTCAACATAATCTTAGTTAAACGATTGTAAATCCGTCAGTCTCTTATAAACGCCATTCTTAGCAATAAGTTCATCATGTTTGCCTTGTTCAACGATATGGCCTTTTGCGAGTACTACGATATCGTCAGCATTTTGTATCGTCGAAAGACGATGTGCGATAACAACAGATGTTCTGTTGCTCATCACTTTAGCGAGCGCATCCTGTACAAGTTTCTCTGATTCTGTATCGAGTGAAGACGTTGCTTCATCAAGTATTAATATAGGTGGGTTTTTAAGCACAGCGCGTGCGATACTCAATCGCTGTCTTTGACCGCCAGAGAGGTTCATGCCACGATCGCCGATATATGTGTCGTAACCGTTTTCAAGCTGCATAATAAAGTCATGAGCGTTAGCCACCTTAGCAGCTTCTACCACTTCCTCGCGTGTTGCGTTATGCATTCCGAAAGCTATGTTATTGTGAACCGTGTCATTAAACAAAATGCTCTCCTGACTTACGATTCCCATCAAGCTACGAAGATCGTCTATCTTATAGTCACGAATATCAATGCCGTCAATTGTTATAGCGCCTTCGCATACATCATAGAAACGAGGCAGAAGGTCAACCATCGTCGACTTGCCGCCACCGCTCTCTCCCACCAAAGCAATCATCTTGCCTTTTGCTATGGTTAAGTTAATATTTTTCAAGACATCGTCTTTTCCGTAGCGGAAGACGACATTATTATATTTGATAGAATCTTTGAATTCTGTGATATTCTTAGCATTATCTTTTTGATATATAACCTCATCTGCATCGAGGATTTCAAATACGCGTTCTGCTGACGCCATACCTTTCTGCAAGTTATAGAAACCATGTGAGAACGATTTTGCTGGAGGGATGATCTGTGAGAACACCACGATATAAGCGATGAAGTTCGCCGCCGTGATAGATGCGCTGCCCGATAAAATCAATGTCGAACCGAACCAAAGCACTATAGAGATAACGACAGCAGAAAGCAATTCGCTCATCGGAGAACTGAGGTCTCTTTTTCTGTGAACGAATTTTAACAGTTTGGAATAGCCATAATTTTGTTCTTCGAATTTCTCATTGGTGTAATCTATAGCATTGAAAGCCTTGATGATACGCAAACCAGAAATCGTCTCTTCAATATTGGCTATTATATTTGCCAGACGTGTCTGTCCTTCTTTAGAGTCTTTCTTCAAAGACTTTCCAATCTTGCCGATAACGATGCCGCCTATTGGAAGCACACACAAAACAAAAAAGGTGAGTTCCCAACTGACGCCAAGCATATAAGCGAAATACGCAATGATTGTTATAGGCGCCTTGATGAAAACATCCAAATAATTCATGATAGAGACTTCAATCTCCTGAAGGTCGGTAGTAATTCTTGCCATGATGTCGCCTTTCTTTTGCTTGCTGTAGAACGACAATGGAAGAACGAGTATCTTATTGTACACCGCCGCCCTCATATCCTTTATCGAATTGACTCTCACTGAAGCCATATAATAGCTGGCCATATATGTCGTAAGATTTCTCAGGAAAAAGGCGAACACCAGCATGGCGCAGATGAACAACAATGCCATCTTCTGACCTTTTGCTATGATAATCGCGCTGATATAATAATTCATCGTTTCGAGAAGCGCATCTGAACTCAAGGAGAATTCTGGCTTCACCGTGATGAGATTATCAGGATTAAACAAAAGATTCAAAAACGGAACGATCATCGAAAACGAAAACAATGAGAATATAGTAGAAAGTATAACAAACACTATATTCATTGTCACGCTGCCCCAATATGGTTTTACGTAAGCAAGTACTCTATTGAATTTATTTATTTTCATCTGAGTAAATTTAAAAGGGGAACTTCATAACAAAATTCCCCTATTCTTTCTTTTTATTTAAAAGTTAAAAACTATAACCTGTATAATTTTCAGGAGTAATCACGTGCATCTCTGCCTTAACAGCATCGCTGACAGGAAGTTCATCGATGAATCTGTCGATAGACTCGCGTGTGACTTTTTCGTTTGTACGTGTCAAGCCTTTCAATAATTCGTATGCGCCTTCAACTTCTTCACGACGCAAGATTGTCTGGATAGCTTCAGCAACGACAGCGTAGTTATTCAATAAGTCTTCGCTTAATTTATCTTCGTTAAGGATAAGTTTGTCGAGACCTTTCAATAATGAAGCGATAGCAATCATTGTGTGAGCCAATGGCACGCC
>JAZKYG010000017.1:0-2878 GCA_045612025.1 Bacteroidales bacterium | reverse complement strand
AGTTGCTGACGTTCGCGACGGTGCTTGCTCATCATCAACATTGCTCGAAGCTGGTTCATGGGGTAAGGTAAGCCACCAACTCCAACAAATGGTTTACGCAGAAGGTACAACAGTTATTCCTTTGATCGCTTCTTACGTTTACCACAACGGCCCATGGCAAGAAAGAGAATATAAAAACTGGCAAAAGATTTACCAAAAATAAGTCGATAAGACTACAAGAAGAGGCGCTACTGTTAAAGTGGCGCCTCTTTTTTTAGTCAACAGACTTTGGGGTTTAGACTTTGTCCACTTTTGCTTTAAACCTTTGTCAATTTAATTGCTAATTGTAAATTGTTTTGGGCGTTCCGCTACGCGTCGGGCTTTCCGCTATATCTTTGCTCGCCTTTGTTTTCTCCTCGCTCAAAAAATCCCGTAGTCCGTGGTCCGTGGTCCGAAGTCCGAACCTCGCAAAGGATGCCGCTCCAATCCCTAACGCTTTGGGGTGATGGAAATGGCTCATAACTCACAATTCATATCCCATAGCAAAAAAAACTGTAGTCCCTTGTCTGTTGTCTTTGGTCTTTTATTATCTTTGTGAAAATAAAAAATCATAGTTATGTTAATTATAAACATCAAAGAATTAGTCGGCATCGTGGAAGACGGCAGTCTCATGAAAGCCGGCGCTGCTATGTCAGAAGTCAACCGCATTGAAAATGCATTCTTATATATAAAAGGTAAGAAGATTGCCGATTATGGCAAGATGGATTCTCCAGAATATCAGCAATATCTTCAGAAGGAAAGAAAAGTCGTCGATGCTAAAGGTGGCATCGTGATGCCAACATTCTGCGACTCTCACACTCACATCGTCTATGCCAACTCACGTGAGATGGAATTCGTGGATAAGATCAAAGGTTTGAGTTATGAAGAGATCGCCAAGAGAGGAGGCGGAATCCTCAATTCTGCCAAGGCTACAGCCAACGCTACTGAAGACGAGCTCTACGAATCAGCGATGCGACGTCTCAATGAGATAATGCGTATGGGAACAGGCGCCGTTGAAATCAAGAGCGGCTACGGTCTTACCGTCGACAGCGAACTTAAGATGTTACGCGTTATTAAACGTTTGAAAGAAAATTCACCACTTACAATAAAAGCTAACTTCCTTGGCGCTCACGGGATTCCAATGGAATACAGAGGCCGTCAAGAAGAATATGTAGATTTGGTCATCAATGAGATGATGCCGTTAGTTGCAGCTGAAGATCTCGCTGACTTCGTCGATATTTTCTGCGACAAAGGGTTCTTCACCGTTGAAGATACAGAACGCGTGTTGATGGCAGGTATCAAATACGGCATGCGTCCTAAGATTCACGCCAATGAAATGGCGATTTCTGGCGGCGTTCAGGTGGGCGTTAAATACGGCGCTATTTCAGTCGACCACCTCGAACAGATGGGCGATGAGGAAATAGAAGCACTCAAAGGTTCTGAGACAATGCCTACAGTATTGCCAGGCTGCGCATTCTTCTTGAATCTTCCATTGTCACCAGTGCGCGATATGATCAACGCAGGACTTCCGGTAGCTATGGCATCCGACTTCAACCCTGGAACATCTCCATCAGGCAATATGCAGTTTATTATGTCGGCAGCTTGTATCAGATATAAAATGACACCGGAAGAAGCATTTAACGCAACAACATTGAATACAGCATACGCAATGGACGTAAGTCATGAACTCGGTTCAATAACCAAAGGTAAGTTGGCAAACGTGATAATCACACAACCAATGAATGGTCTTGAATTTATGCCATATTATTATGGAGCGAATAAAGTTGAGAAAGTCGTTATTCAAGGAAAACTTATGAAAATTAACAGTTGATAATTTGCAATTAACAATTATAGATCCGGGGAATTTTTCCTCGGATTTTTTTGTTAAGAGTTTTTTAAAAAAACTGTTGTCTGTTGTCCGTAGTCTGTTGACTTTTTATTATATTTGCACCCGAAAAATAGGGCGGTGTTTATGCCCTGATTTTCTTTTAGTTTTGAAGATAAATATTATATATAAATAAATAGAAATGAAACAAATTATCGAATGTGTTCCTAATATCAGCGAAGGTCGCGATATGAACATTATCAATCAAGTTACAGCTGAGATTGAGAAGGTTGAGGGCGTTAAGTTATTAGACGTCGATCCAGGAGCAACAACAAACAGAACTGTTATCACTTTCGTAGGCGAACCTAAGAACGTTTGTGAAGCAGCATTCCGCGTTGTTAAAAAGGCAGCCGAACTCATCGACATGCGTAACCACCACGGTGACCACCCACGTTTCGGTGCTACAGACGTTTGTCCTTTAGTTCCAGTCGCAGGTATCACAATGGAAGAAGTAGTTGAGTATGCACGTCAACTCGGTGAAAGAATCGGTAATGAATTAGAAATCCCTGTATTCTGCTACGAAAACGCAGCTTTCTCACCAGAAAGACGTAACCTCGCAGTTTGCCGTGCTGGTGAATACGAAGCATTGGCTGAGAGATTCGCATCAGGTTGCACAGCAGACTTCGGTCCTAAAGTTTTCAACGAAAGAGTTGCTACAACAGGTGCAACAGCAGTTGGCGCTCGTGATTTCTTGATCGCTATCAACTACAACTTAAACACAACATCTACACGTCGCGCTAATGCTATCGCTTTCGACGTTAGAGAAAAAGGCCGTCCAATGAGACAAGGTCCTAAAGTAACTGACAAACCAGTTAAGGACGAAAACGGCAATCCTGTCATGATTCCAGGTACATTGCCAGGAACAAAAGCTATCGGCTGGTTCATTGAAGAATACGGTATCGCTCAGGTATCAATGAACATCACCAACATCGCTAAGACTCCAGTTCACGTTTGCTTCGAAGAAGTATGCGCTAA
>JAZKYG010000016.1:0-16441 GCA_045612025.1 Bacteroidales bacterium | reverse complement strand
GGGAATGAATAATTTGGAATCTTGGGGCGGTCCTAATCCTGAGTGGTGGTATGAACGTCAGGCGGTTCTGGCGAAAAAGATATGTGATAGGATGCGCGAACTCGGGATGCAACCTGTGCTTCCAGGATTCAGCGGTATGGTGCCGAGCGACTTCACGGAGAAGACTGGGATATCGGCAAACGGACAAGGTCTGTGGTGTGGTTTCACCCGCCCTCATATCTTGAATCCTAATACTGATGACTTTAAGACAATGGCGGGAAATTATTATAAAGTGCTCGCTGAGGTGATGGGAACGTCGCAATATTACAGCATGGATCCTTTTCATGAAGGAGCGAATACGAGCGGAATAGATGTGGCTTCGGCGTATGAAGCAATCGCTGATGCTATGTTTGCCGCGAATGACGACATTGAAGAGAAATGGGTGATTCAATATTGGCAATGGAGCAATGAACAGTATTATGTCCTTGATAAAGTGACGCAAGGCGACTTGATAATACTTGATTTGTTTTCGACGGCGCACACGCATTTCGGTGAATATGAAGGTCATGACGCCGTCTATTGCATGTTGCCTAATTTCGGAGGTCGCTCTGGTTTTATGGGGCGTTTTAATGGTGTCATCGACGGTTATTTTGAAAATAAAAATTCACATCCTAACATAAAAGGTATTGGCGCGACTCCTGAAGCAATCGGTTCTGTACCTGTCTTATACGATATCCTGTTTGAATTACCTTGGCATAATGAAAAACCTGATGCAAAGGAATGGATGCGTAATTATACCATAAGTCGTTACGGACAAGAAAATGAACATGCGATTAAAGCTTGGGAGTTATTGCGTAATTCGGCATTGGATTGTAGGACAGCATTGCAGGGACCGCAAGAGGCAGTCGTGTGCGCCCGACCTTCACTGACAGTTGACAAGGTGTCGTCGTGGGGCGGAACGGAAATATTTTACAATCCTGATGACGTGAAAGAAGCAGCTCGTCTGTTGTTGAAGGCTGCTTTGTCGGGAGAGAATTATAATTTCGATTTGATAGAGATATCACGTCAGGCTTTGATGGATGATGCTTATTATCTGTTAAAAGATATTAAGAAATCTTATGATGACGGTGATGTTAAAACGTTTAAGAAAAAACGTGATGAATTCTTGTCTTTGATAAAAGATGTTGACGCCTTGCTTAATACTAATGAGAATTTCATGTTGGGTACTTGGACGCAGATGGCGCGTGCTATCGCTGATGAAGTGGAAGGAACGACAGAGGCAGACAAAGATTGGCTGGAGCTGGATAATGCCCGTACTCTGATAACGACATGGGGCGATGAGGTCAACGCTAATCAAGGTGGCTTGCGTGATTATTCTTATAGAGCATGGAGCGGAATGTTAAAGGATTTTTATTATCCACGATGGGAGTATTTCTTTGAAAACGACTTGCAATCACCGGAAGAAGGTTGGTTTGCAATGGAGAGAGAATGGCGTTTTAACAAAGAATTGAGATATTCCGATAAACCGCAAGGCGATACCAAGAAGGTGTTGCGAAAAATCTTGTAGGAATGCTTGAAAATAATCTTGAAAGTTTCCTGTAGGGACGCGTCCAAATAAGTTAGATTTGATACAAAAAAAGCCGCTTTAATTAGCGGCTTTAATTTTTATTTTATTGCTTTGCGTCTGTTCTTGTCACCCCAGAGACCGTAAACTTCACTTACGTTACCAGCTGTGATGAAAGCGTTGATTTCGTTGTCGTTGATGAACTTCATCAAATCTGAGAACTCATCTGTTGACAAGAAAACTTCGAGTTTTACTTTGTCTTCACCGCTATAACCGCCTTTGACATTGTAGATTGTCAAACCGCGTGAGATATCGTTGATGATGAATTGTCTGATTTCTTCATGTTGATTTGAAATGATGCTGACTTTCTTTTTTCTGTTGAAGCTTGCTGTGAAGTAGTCAACAACCAAACCGTTGATCCATGTACCGATTAAACCGATGATAACTAAACGAGCGTCGTTGATCATGAAAGCTGTACAGCAGATGATCCAACCAGCGACTGATACTGAAGTGCCGATGTCGAAGTGTAAATATTTATTAACGATTTTTGCCAAGATGTCGAGACCACCTGTTGAGGCGTTAATCTTGAACAATACAGCTTGAGCCAAGCTTAATAATAATACGAAGCAACAGAGGTCAAGCCAGAGGTCGCCCATGATTGAAGGGATTTCTGATGTTGTTGAGATGTAGTTTTGATATGGGAAATATTTTTCCAAAACACCAATCAATGGTCCCAAGATGAGGGCTGTATAAACAGTCTTGATACCGAATTCCTTGTCAATCAAGATGTAAGCCAAAACCAAAAGAATGGCGTTGATTATGAAAATGACTGTTGACACATTGAGTGGAAAACCGAAGAATTTCTCACAAATTCCACTGATAACGATTGAAAGACCTGAAATTGTACCGATGATGAGTTTGCTTGGTACGAGGAAATAATAGACAGCGCAAGCTGTTACAATCATTCCTAATGTCATGATAATCAATTCAACCCAGAACTTCTTTGTTCCTAAATAGCTGATAATTTCTTTAAAATTCATTGTATTATTTTTTTGATGCGCAAAATTACAATATTTTATGATTCGTTTTTAACTTAGTTCACATTTTTCTTAGATTTGCAAAAAAGATTTTTATGAGAAAATTATTAGTCTTGTTTTTGTTATCCGTATCATTGTTTTCATGTAAAGAAAAAAATGTTTTTAAGGTTGAAAATATAATCCCGACACCTAAAAAAATAACTGTTAATAACGATAAACTTCATCTGATGAAGGAGATTGTGGTGGCAGAATCTGCCGATAATCTTCTTTATCCTCAAAATAAAGATGAATATTATCTTAAAACAGAAAATGGTAATGTTTATATAGAAGGTAATGAAATATGGGCGAGACAGACATTGAATCAGCTCGCCGATTCAGAAAACCGCATTCCTGATGTGCAAATTCACGATTGGTCGGCTTATCCTTTCAGAGGTTTTATGCACGACACTGGCCGTAACTTTCAGACTTTGGATATGTTGAAAGAGACAATCGATTTAATGTCGTTGTATAAGATAAATTATTTTCATTGGCATCTTACAGATAATCCTGCTTGGAGAATAGAATGTAAAGCATATCCACAACTCAATGATCCTAAATATCAGCGTCCAGGTCGTGACTGTGGCAAGTTTTATACGTATGATGAAATTCGTGAGCTGATAGCTTACGCTAAAGAACGCGGAATTACCATAATGCCGGAAATCGATATGCCAGGCCATTCGGCTTATTTCAGAAATGCATTCGGTTTCAGCATGGATTCTGAAGAAGGTATGAAAGTGCTGGAAGAATGCATCGATGAGTTTTGTGAAGAAATACCGGTTTCTATGTGCCCTTATCTTCATATCGGTTCTGATGAGGTTTACATCGCCGACCCGAAAGGTTTTATGAAGTTTACTGAAAATCTCTGCAAGAAACATAATCGTATCGCGATGGCTTGGGACCCAGGTCTTCCTTCTGATTCGACGACAGTACGCCAGATATGGAATACCGCTGCTGGATCAAACGCTGCCCAGACAAAAAAAGGCGGTAAATATATAGATTCGTTCATGGGTTATCTCAACTATTACGATCCTATCTATTTCACAAATAAGGTGTTCCTGCATAAGGCCTGCGCTCAGGATGTTCCTGATACGACAAACGCCCTCGGCGGAATATTATGCCTCTGGAATGACGTGCGCGTCGATGACAAGACTCGCATCGCTCTTCATAACGGAATGATTAACGGCATGATGACTTTCTCAGAACGTTTCTGGAACGGTGGCGAAGGTTCTTGGGATGAACTCATGGCTTTTGAAGATAAGATGTCATATCATAAAGATAATCTGCTTCAGAATCACGACGTGCGCTGGAATCCTAATGCCGGAACGTTGTGGAAGATAACGATTGCCGACACTATAACATTAGATGCTAGAGGCGGTGGCGTTGACGTCAATGACTTATGTACTGAAAATTCTATTGTGGTAGGCGATACAGTATCAGCTTGGGCAGTGACTAACATCTATTCTGAAGAAGATACGACGATGGATGTCTGGGTCGGTTTTGAAGCTGCTGCTCGTTCTAACAGGATTTCCGGCGGCATCGGACCTCAAGGCAGATGGGAAAACAACGGTCGTCTTTTTGTTAATGGCATTGAATATTTTCCGAGTCAAGAGTGGAATGAACCTGAAGGATATAAGTTCCATTACAACACCTGGCATCGTCCAGAGGAGGAACTGCCTTATACCGATGAGCAGTTTTACTGGATGCGCGAACCTGTGATGATAGACCTTAAAAAAGGCGATAACGAAATAAGACTCTATATTCCTAAGACTTTCAAAGGACAAAGATGGAGCTTTGGTTTTGTGAGTGTTTAAAAAAAACTGCAACATTTTTGCAGAAAAAGTGTTATCTTTGTAACATCATTTTAACAATATGAAGAAACATATTCTGACAATAATATCATTGCTTTTTGTTATGCTGGCTTTCTCGGCAAAAGCTGATGTTTCTTCATTGTTAAGTGAAAATGTCAATACAGAAGAGTCTCGTATATTTGACAGTCAGCAGTCTGATATCGACTTGATTTTCGATGCGGCTTCCGACAAGACCATCGTGCCTGAATTGCAGAACTCTCTTCCGTTACCTTCTTTCCGACTTTTGTCATCGCAAAAGAAAACACAGCAAAATCTTATAAACAACATACTTCTGAAACGTTTTTCCGCAGAAGTACAACCGACCAAAAACTATAATATAAAATTCTCATCACCTTTGTCATCGAAAGATGATTTAATTGTTATCGTAAGACACCTTATTATTTGAAGACACCAAGCTTCAAAATTTCAAAATCTCAAAGAGCTTTGTGGTTCTGTGACTTTACAACTTTTTACAAGGTCTGTTGTCCGTAGACAGTTGACCATAGTCTTTTATTAACAATTAAATTTAAAAAATCATGACAAACAATATTCAAAACACACAAATAGAATTAATCGAGAAAAAATTTAACGTAGGATCATTATTATTAAGTCTTATTTTAATCGGTTTGGGCAGTTTCTTATTCGTTTATTCAGGAAACTTTGAGAGCAATATGCTTTCATCAGCGATGATTTTCTTTGGAATAGCGATAGTGGCTTTCGCCATATTTTTGTTGATAGCCAAGCTGAACAACGAGGTTTATGTCAAGACTAATTCTCCAATAATAAAACGTCAGCTTTATTTCGACACCGCTGATTTCTATAACCTTAAAAACGCTATCGACAGCGCTGATTATAACTCAATCGAGAAATTCAAGAGAGTTGACGAAGGCAATGTCCAGCTTTATGTCATTCATTCAAAGGATAAGAAATTCGCAGCGCTGCAGCTTTTGAAATATGAGCCATTCGACTTTGTTCCACAGACTGAAGTTAAAACTTTAGAACTTTAAAATTCTAGAATTCTAAAGCTCTAAAATTCTAATAAAAAACTATCTTTGCGAAAAAGATAGTTTTTTTGTTTATGAAAGACGTGATGACATTTCTCAACGGCGTTTTGGTGAATAACAACCGCCCTTGGTTTCAGGAAAATAAAGACTTGTATCTCAAAGCACAGAACCGTATAAATAATATGGCAGTCGAGCTTATCGATGGCGTATCAAAATTCGATTCTTCAATAAAAAATCTTACGGTGAGCGACTGCACTTATCGCATCTATCGCGACATACGTTTCTCCCCAGACAAGCGTCCTTATAAGACTCACATGGGAATTTACGTCTGCACTCAGCGCAAGAAATCAGGACTCGCTGGCTACTATCTTCACTTTGAAGGCGAAGGCGCGGAATATCTCGGTATCAACGGACTTTACGCAGGATTGTATAATCCTAATAAAGATGTGCTGAAAAGCATAAGAGAAGACATTTGTTATGATGGAGCAAGTTTTGAAGCAGCGATTAAGAAAGCCAAGAACTTCACATTAGACGCATCATGCAGTCTCAGCAAGACTCCGAAGGATTTTCCTAAAGACAGTCAGTACGATTATCTTTTAAGATTAAAGCAATATAATCTCATACAGGCTTTGCCAGAAGGAATGTTGTATAGCGACAAACTGATAGAGTGGGCCTTGGAAGAATTCAAGACGGCTTATGATTTCAATTCTCTTTTGAATAGAGCAGCGCTTTTCGCAAGAGAGGGTGTTTAGTTGGAGTTAGGAATTTGTAGAGACGTTTCAATGATTCATATTAAAACGAATACGTATTGAAGCGTCTTGTGAGTTTATGAGTTAAGTTAAATTAATTATTATGGATAAGAAAGAGTTAAGGGCTTGTATTAAAGCATTGAAGAAACAGCATTCAAAAGAGTGTCTTTTGGAGCAGTCGAAGTTGATTCTTGATAAGTTGGAGAATAACAGATATTTCATTGAGGCTAAAACTGTGATGCTTTACAGCTCGCTTCCTGATGAAGTCAGCACTCATGATTTCTTGGAAAAGTGGCGTAACGAGAAGAGAATCATACTTCCTACAGTCGTCGGTGATGACATCATTCCCGTTGAGCTTTCAAAAGAAACAGATTTCGCTGTTGGCGATTTCAATATATTAGAACCTCAAAATGAAGAGTATACCGGCAGCTATGACTTGATTATCGTTCCAGGAGTGGCTTTCGATAGAAAAGGAAACAGAATAGGACGAGGCAAGGGCTACTACGACAGATTCCTCTGCAAGCACCTTGATGTCACTCGCATAGGAATATGCTTTGACTTCCAATTGGTAGATGAGGTGCCGACAGAAGATAATGACATCAGAATGAATGAGGTCATCAGTTTGAATTAGGAATTGAAGAGACGTGGTTTTGTTATCACGTCTTTTTGTTTAAAAAAAATTAAAATTCGATGCATCAAATTTTCAATATATGCGTTAAGTGAATGTAAAAAAACAAGAAAGATGGCTAGATTTGACGATTTGTTGACAAGATGCAAGCGGCGCAACTCGAAGGCGATGATGGAGTTATACAACATCTGCGCAATGCCCGTCTATAACGCAAGTCTCCATATCGTGATGAACGAGTTCGATGCCGAGGAGATAATGCAAGACTCCATCCTTAAGGCATTCGACAATATCGACAGATTTCTTGGAACAGAAAAAGACTTCATAGCCTTTGTGAAGAAAATCGCTGTAAACAAAAGCATCGACTGGTTCCGTAAAAACAGCAAGACACCTTTATTTACTGAAGTTGGCAATAACATCGTTGTCGAACAATATGATGATGACGATGATGAATCGATATTTTCTGTTGATATGATAAAAGAAAAAATCGACTCGCTCCCTAATGGCTATAGGATGGTGTTGTATCTTCATCTTGTTGATGAACTTGATTTTGCAGATATAGCAGAGGTGATGAATATTAAGCCTTCATCTGTTAGGTCGCAGTATGCAAGGGCGAAGGAGAAACTTAAGAGAGAGTTAGGAATTAGGAATTAGAATATTTTTAGGATATGGAAAACTATATAAAAAATAACAAGAATAGGTTCATGGCTGAGTTGCCTGTTGGCCATCAGGAGCGTTTTGCCATGAAGTTGCAAAAACGAAATGAAACTGTGCCAAGAGCTAGACGTATATGGTTCGGCATTTCTTCTGCAGCTGTTGCTATAGTACTTGTCTTATTGATACTTAAGGTACAAGATAATATGCAGCCTTACCTTTATAATGAAAACGATAAGGTTGCTGAAATGCGAATGCTTTATGAAAGACAGCTCAATGAGACGATAGTATTGCTTGAAAATATTCTTGATAATGTCGATGATTCGACAAGAAAAGAGATTAATATGTTGATAGAAAGTATGAATAATACTACAGGGGTATTTGCTGAGATTGCACCATTGCCTGAAGAGAAGCAACTCGCAATAACGTCGCAAATATATAATAATCAATTGCAGACATTAAATTCAATATATAGAAAAATCAATAAAAAATAAGGAGGAATGATTATGAGAACTAAGATAGTGACTATTGGATTTTGGCCGTTGTCAAAGATTGTTTTTACATTACTGCTGTGTTTTGTTGCTTCGATTGGCTTTGCTGAAAATGAGTTTGACAATAATTACAAATATACCAAGAAAAGGACAATAGACGCAAACTTCAATGCGGGAGAGGATTACACTCTTAATCTTTCGGGTAAGTACAGCGACTATGAAATTTCTACATGGAATGAAAACCATATCAGCTTTCATGTCGAGATAGTGGTTAAGTCGAATAAGGAAGAAAAAGCTGAGGAACTGCTGTATCAGATAGACATCGACTTTGAAAACTCTCAATCCAATAAGGAAATAATGGCGAAGACTATCATCCCAAGCAAGATAAATAATGTTGAGTTTCAGATAGATTATTACATAATGATTCCTAAAAATATATTTCTTGTAATGCATAATGCTTATGGAAATGTCAATATTGATAAACTCAGCAGATATCTCGATCTGGAATTGGATTATGGTAATTTCTCAATTGACAGTCTGTTCGCTGATAATAAGATAGACCTTGCTTATGGCAATGCCAAAATAAAATATGCGGATAAAGTCGATGCTAAAATACGTTATGGTGATATTCGTGTCAATACTGGAAATGAAGTGAATGTTAACCTGCAATACGGTGACGGTAAGTTCGGTGACATAAATTCGTTGAAGGCTTTTTGTCAGTATTCCGACATTTCGTGTTCTGATATTGAGGCCGCATATCTGAAGGTACAATATAGCGACACATATTTAAAAAACGCCAAGGATTTGACAGTGGATAATTCATATAGCGATGTTGAAATAGATTATCTCTTAAAGAAAATTAACATGTCTTCCACTTATGGAGATATTGAAATAAACAAAGTGGCTCTGGATTTTGAAATCATTGACATCACAGCTTTATACGCAGATGTTAGTGTCATCCTTAGCGAAAACCATAGATTTTCATATAATCTTTCGTCTTCATACGGCGACATTGAGTGCGATATACTCAAAGACAATGCGAAGAAATACATCAAGGATGATGAAGAATCAGTAATGATTGGTAATTATAATGACGATAACGAAAGTCATCAGATTAAAATTGATATGCGATATGGTGATTTAGAGATTGAGTTTTAAGGTAAGAATTAGTAATAAATAATTAACAATTTAAATATTAAAGATATGAAAAGATTAGTATTGATTTCTATGTTAATGGCGTTTGCTGTGACAGTTTTTTCTCAAGAAATAAAAAATGACACTGTTGTGATAGCCGGTGGCGACAAGGTGGAAGTTCTTATCAATAATAATAAGGTAAAGATAGTTGATACTTTTAACGGATTGAAGATTAACGTATATTCTGTCAATGAAAATGGAGAATTTGAGAAGAATCCTTATTATGAAAGTCGCTATGAAAATAATGTTGCTAGTAAGACAGAGACAAGGAACGTTACTATCAACATTCCTATCAATCCAACTTTTATCAAAGATGACAGGAACCCAAGATTAAACTTCCGTTACTTTGAACCAATTTATCCTACAATATATTATGCATATTCAACATTGGTAGGAACAAATCATTTGACGTTGGTACGCCAGAAGCCAAGTTCGTTTGAATGGGGTTCTTATTTCTCTCAGATTAAATTGTGCAAGAATAAGAAAAACACTTTTGGATTGACAGCTGCATTCGGAATATCAAATACGTACAATCACTTAGATTGTTTTTTGGGAACTTATAGCCATCCTGGTAGCAATTCTCCTAACAGCACATATTTTTATTATGGCAACGATGGTGAAGTTGTACCTGATGGTTTTGAAAATATTATAGATAAAGGAGATATCAAGAAAAGCTATCTGCGTTATTGGAGTCTTCGCTTGCCTGTCAATGCTCAGTTGCAATGGAGAATAGGTGGCAATAAAATGGCATTCTCTTTCGGCCCTGAATTTGAATGGCGTTTCGAAATGAAGTCGAAAGTGAAGCTTGAAAAAGGTGGCAAATACACAGTTTCAGATAATCTTGCTTACAATCCCTTTGGCGTCAATGCATTGGCAGTCTTGAGTTTTAAAGATTTCGTAATCTTTGGTAGAGCAGGGTTGACACAGTTCTTCAATCAAAAATATAGCACTGAAAGTCTGGTTCCAGTAAATTTGGGAATCGGATTTAGTTTCTGATTACAAAGAAACCACCTCATCCATTCTGATGTCGTTGTATTCTGTAGGGACTTCGTCAACGAGTTGGAAGTCGAAGCATATTCCGATACGTTTGACATCAAGGTGTTTGCAGAGAAATCTGTCGTAGTATCCTTTGCCACGTCCTATTCTGTTTCCGTTTCTGTCGAAAGCAACTCCAGGAACGACGATTAAGTCATTGTCGCCAGTATATTCATTGTTCTGCGGTTCTAAAATGTTGAAGTCACCGATGGCAAACTCGGTGTCTTTTGAAAGTTCGACGGGAATTATGTCATCACCGACGACGGTAGGAAGGATGATTTTCTTTTCGTTACGCCATTTTTCAAGAAAATCGTGAGTGAAGACTTCATCAGGAAGCGAGCTGTAAAGCATTACGGTTTTTGCTTCCATGAAAGATTTATGGCTTTCTAATTTATTAAGAATCAATTTTGATTGTTCCAAAAGTTCTTCTTTTGAATGCTGTTTCTTTAAAGCCTTTATATGTGTTCTTAATTCTTTCTTATCCATAATTGATACAAATTAGGGACACTGTTGTGTCCCCATTTAATTTTTACTTAAACCATTCTGTTAAGTGTTTCTTTGCATATAAATAATAAATTGCCAATCCTAACCAACTTGTTAAAACTAATAAGATGATAGTGATTGCTTTACCTTCATTTGAGATAGGCATTTTAAAAATTTCAATAACAGCTTTGAAGCAAAGAATGATACCTATTACGAATAAAATGAAACCGATCATAATTAGTGTTTTTTTAGTTTTTACAAAAATACTAATTATTGTTAATTATATATTGTCACTTGTCAATTAATTTTATTACGTCTTTCACATTGTTGATTTCAAGGAAAGTGGTGCCTCCTTTTTCTCCGAAGCTGCCTCCTAGATGAGCTATTTTATCGTCCATAGTTACGAAGCCTTCCTGAAGAAGCATTTGTAATGCCGCCACATATTGTTCATGCAGCTCTTTCTTGTCGTGTTGATATACAGGCGTGATGCCGTAGCTGAGAGAGAGCTGTCTGACGAGTTTTTCCTTATAACACAGTGCGATGACAGGATTAGGACCTCGGTAAGACGATAAGATACGCGCTGTCTTTCCAGTGTTCACGTCAGTTATGATGCCTTTGACGCCAAGCTGTTCGGTAGCCTTGATGGCGTTCTTGGCGAGGAATTCTGTCACGCTGCTGTTTTCGTTAAGAGGAAGTTTTATGTCGTATTCGCTTATCTTGTCTTTCTCTGCCTGCTCTGCGATAGATGACATCATCTTCACTGCTTCTATAGGATATTTGCCGGATGCTGTCTCGCCGCTGAGCATGAGGGCGTCGGTTCTATAATAAATGGCGTTTGCGATGTCTGTCACTTCTGCGCGTGTTGGACGAGGGTTCTTTATCATAGTATGAAGCATCTGCGTCGCCACGATGACTGGTTTGTTGGCAATGACGCACTTGCGTATTATCTTACGCTGTATGCCAGGAATCTTTTCGATAGGCACTTCGATGCCGAGGTCACCGCGAGCAATCATGATGCCGTATGAAGCATCGATGATTTCGTCTATGTTGTCTACACCTTCCTGGTTTTCAATCTTGGATATGATTTTTATATCGCTGTTGTATTCATCGAGAATATCTTGAACAGCTTTTATATCGCTTTTGTTTCTTACGAAAGAATGAGCGATGAAGTCGAGGTTCTCTTCTATTGCCAGTTTGATGTTAGTTTTATCTTTCTCTGTCAGTGCCGGCAGTTCGATATGTACTCCTGGTACGTTGACGCTTTTTCTGTTGCCGAGACGAGCGTCATTTTGAACTATGGCATGGAGACAGTCTTCGCTCTTGCCGACTATCTTCAGTGCTAGTTCGCCGTCGTCGATGAGCACTTCGTTACCTATATTTAAGTCGTTGACGAAGTCGCTATATGTGACGTTGATACATTCGTGTGTCGTCATCTCTGAAGGCTTTCCGCAGATCTTTACGGCCTCGCCGGTCTTGAAATAGATATGATCTTCGACATTTGTCGTCCTGATTTCCGGACCTTTGGTATCTATGAGGATGGCAATCTGGCTTGAGACGGCTCTTATATTATTTATGACATTCTTTATCCCTTCAGGCGTGGCGTGCGCAGTGTTGATACGCATCACATTGGCGCCGGCATTATGTAATTCGCGTAAGAAGTCAACATCACAACGGAGGTCACTGATGGAAGCTACAATTTTAGTCTGTTTCATAGTCTTTTTAATTCATAATGCATAATTAACCTAGGATTTGATATCACCTTTGATTCCAATGACGATTTTGTTGATAGGAATCTTGCGGCTTGATCTTTCTGCTGCCATATCGACCAGACGCATCAAACCTCCGCAGCAAGGCACTTCCATTATTACAACCGTAAGCGACTTTATTTGAGCGACGTCAATCATCTGTGTCAGTTTGTCGATATATGATTCTTTGTTGACATCCAGCTTTGGACAAGCTATCGCTAGCTTTTTGCCTTTTAATAATTTATTATGAAATCCAGCGTAGGCGTAGGCGGTGCAGTCGGCAGCTAGTAGTACGTCTGCCTCATTGAAAAATCCAGCCTGAGGATTGAGAAGATGAAGCTGTACCGGCCAGTGTGTCAGCTCAGAGTTCTGTTCTGCGATGTTCAGCGTTCCTATGTTCTGAGGACGCTTGAATACCTGTTGTGCTGAGCCAGGACAGGAATGTTGCATTATGTTATGTGGGTTGAAAGGGATATTGTTTTCTTTCAGATATTGAACGCCTTGTTGGAAGAGACGATCTTCGCCGTGGCTTTTGAGGTGACGGAGATGAGCTTCTATCACTTGCGCGCCTTGAGGAGCGATGCGTTCCATGACGGCTGTTTCGTCGTAGGCCTCGACTTCTTTTTCTTCGATGGAGATGGCCTTCATTGGACAGTCTCCGATGCAGGCACCGAGTCCGTCGCAGTAGAGCTCGCTAATGAGTTTGGCTTTTCCGTTTATGATTTGCAGCGCACCTTCATGGCAGCCTTTGGCGCAGAGGCCGCATCCATTACATAGTTCTTCATCAATTTTTATGATGTTTCTTTTTACTTTCATAGTTCTGTTAGTTTTTTTAGTGTGATAATAATGATGAAAATATAACAAATATCATACTAAAAAATGGGGAATAGGTGCTTTATCCGATAAATTCTGCAAATTTTTCTGCTTGTGTTTTCAACTCATTAAGCTGTTCTTCCGTGAGCCTGAATTCTCCTTTCACCCAAGCCTCCATGCCGAGGGCGATGCCTGTCTGAGGTTCTTTCATCACATCCATCTTGATGTATTCCAACAAGTCGTTAAGCTTGGCACGGCAGTAGGCTGTCTTGTTCTTGCCTCCGGCACCGCTGGCCGTCACTTTCTTTCCCTGTACTGCGGTAGGGTTGGCGAAGTTGGAAACATCCATAGGACGAGAAAGCCAGTCGAAGAGGTTTTTCAATAATCCTGGATAACTCTGATTATATTCCGGTGTGAAAATCCAGATGCCGTCGGCTTTGAGTATCTCCTGACGGATTCGATGAATACGCTCCTGTTCTTGAGTCAGGTGTTGACTTTGACCTTTGACTTCCCAATCCTGATTCATATATGGGATTTCGTTGAATTCAAGATAAGAGATTTTGAATCTGTCTTTAAGAAAACCCTCTGCTATCTTAGCGAGTTGTCTGTTGAAGGAGTCTTTACGAAAAGATCCTATGATAAAAAGAATATGTTTCATAATAATAAATATTTATTACTATGAAACATATTAGTCTGGAAAAAGTTGATGCTATGTGTTAATTTAGTTGGTGTTACAAACCAAACTTAATCAGATTTCTGTCAGCTTCACCGACTTTGTCTGCTTTTTTCTGTTTGTATGAGTTGAAGTTGTAAGATATGCCAATCCATAACATCCTGCTTTTCTGCTTGCTTATATTTGTAAGGTCGTAAATTCTGTTATACGAATGAACTTCCCATGTATATGTGTTGAATACGTCGGTGACGAGTAACGATAAGGTCATGGCGCCTTTCATGAGTTTCTGCTTCAATCCGACATTCATCTTATGTGTAAATGATGTAGTGAGTTGTGGATAATATTGAGGCGTCATGATGAAGTATTGCAACTGAATATTTGTGCTTTTTCTTGGAATAAGGTCAAGCATGATGTTGGAGTTGTTTGACCATCCTTTGTTGTCAATGTCAATCATGTTAAAGTCATAGTCGGCTTTTTCAAACTGACCGCATGTCTTTACATAGAAAGTGTTGGAACTTAATGTAGCTGTCATCCATTCGTAAGGGAATATCTTTAACGATAAGTCAAGTCCGCTCTTCATATCGTATGCGGCATTGATATATGTTGTGATGAGCAATCCGTCAATGACTTCTGTTATCTGAGAGATATAATCTTCTGTATAGTTGAAATATGCATCGGCGAAAACATTGAATTTTTCACCTTTTATATTATATGTCAAATCTAGTTTAGATGTCTTTTCAGGATGTAAGTTCATATTGCCTTGTTCGTAAGTCATGGCGTCGACCATACTCATATAAGGTGTCAGTTGAGGATATGTAGGACGACCTATTCTTCTAGAGAATGCAAGCGACAAATCTTGCTTGTCAGATATTTTATATGTTCCAGAAAGACTAGGCGCAATGAAGATGTCATCTTTCTTTGTGTCGATATTTTCGTGCTTGCTGTCTAATGTAACTATGCTGTATTCGCCTCTCAAACCTGCCTTATAACTGAACTTGCCAATGTTTCTTGAAGAAAACATAACGTAAGCTGCTGGAATCAGCTCTGTATGTAAAAGGTCGTTGCTGAAAGATTCAGAATAAATCCAATTTCCATTTTCCAAATCGAAAAACTCGTGGTAGATATCATTTCTGCGGTATGTCACTTTCGCTCCTGCGCTCAAGCTGCCTCGGCTTAACTTCTGTTTGAAATCTGTTTGGAAGTTAGATATGAAAGGACTGCCTCCTGAGTTAGAGGAATTTTGAAGTTCGTCACTTACATAATAATATGAAGGTCGTTTGCCCCAGATCTTAGATACCGATCCTCTGAAAGATATATCTGATGTTTCTGGCTTTATGATATGACGATACAAAACCACAGCCTCAATGTTATCTCTGTTCCATGTCACGTCATTGTGCCGTGATTCATAAGAAATGCCATTATGCGTGATAGTGTTTTGTAAATCTTGTTTCACATTCAATCGTGGCGACATATATTTCAAGTCGACAGTCACAGTGTTTCTCTTGTTGATTCTGAAATCTGCTCCCAGACTTACATTATTATTGAATGTATATCTGTTTGACGTCATTTGAAATTACGTCGTTTTGTGTTGACACAGATGATGAAGCGCTGAGGATATCAAGAGCGCTGCCCTTAGATGAAGCGATGTTGGCCGACGCATTGATGCTAGTGTGCTCTACCGTTGATTTATGGGCGACGGCTGTGGAACTGATGACGACGTCATCAAGCATGACGACATTCTCTTTCAGAACTATATTGCCGACTTCAATCTTGGTTTTGTTTGGAATTGTTTTTATCTCTTCCTTTATATAACCTACGAAATCAAAAGCGAGACGTATTTCTTTATCTGACTGCTGGACTTTTAAAGTAAAGACGCCATCATCGTTGGTGATAGTTCCTGTTATGATTTTATCATCTTGGTATACAGCAACAGAGACGTAAGGAAGCGGAGCGTCATTCTCATCGATGACTTTTCCTTTGATAGAAGATATGTTATTTTGTGCAAATAAGTTCAGATTAAAAAATAAGAATATAAGACATAGAAATATGTTTCTCATAAAAGAAATATTTGGTTATTAATCAATAACGCAAATATACGAAAAAAGACTGAATTCATTGTGGAATTACAGGCTTGTTATTGTTTATTTTACCTTTGACATTTTCTTTTATAGAGATGAAATATAGTACGATATTTTTATGCTTTATTGCAACAATTTCTGCAGTATGTGAAAGCTGTTGTTTACAAAAAAAAGGACTCTAAAATTCTAACTAGAATTCCAGAGTCCTTATAATTTCCTTGTCCAAGTTCAAAAGCCTTAGTTCAAGGTTCTTAGTTCTTGATTATTTTCCTTCGCTTAATTTCTTATATCCTTCATAGCGAAGTTTTGCATATTGTTCAGTCTTAGCAAACAATTCTTTTGCTTCTTCTGGGAAAGTCTTCAACAATGAGTTGTAACGGACTTCGCCCATGATGAAGTTTTGGAACTTGCTCCAGTCTGGTTCTTTGCTA
>JAZKYG010000015.1:0-33869 GCA_045612025.1 Bacteroidales bacterium | reverse complement strand
GTAGGTATCAGCATCGTTCTTAACGCATTGCTCGACGAAAACCACGGCGTCATCAAGTCATTAGACGAAATCGGTGCTGTTGGTCATCGTTTGGTTCACGGCGGCGAAAAATTCACAAAGAGCGTCCTCATCGACGACAGCGTCATGGAACTCATGGAAGAACTCATCGACCTCGCACCTCTCCACAACCCAGCATGTATGGCAGGCGTGAAAGCTGTTACAGAATTGCTTCCTAACGTAAAACAAGGCGGCGTATTCGACACAGCATTCCACTCAACAATGCAACCTGAGGCTTACCTTTACCCAATACCTTACGAATACTACGACAAATATCGCGTACGTCGCTACGGTTTCCACGGAACAAGCCACAAATACGTTGCTGAAAACGCAGCTAAATTCGTCGGCAAAAACTGGAACGACCAAAAGATCATCACATGTCACTTGGGCAGCGGCGCTTCTATAGCAGCGGTACAAAACGGAAAATCAGTCGACACATCAATGGGTTTCACTCCTGTTGAAGGTCTTATGATGGGCAGCCGCACCGGCGACCTCGACCTCGGCGTTTTCATGTACATCGCAGAAAAAGAAGGCTACGACCTCAAACAAATGAACACTCTCGTAAACAAGAAATCAGGTCTCATCGGTATCACTGGCGACAAACAAGATATGCGTGACGTTAGAGCTGGCAAAGAAGCTGGCGACGAACGTGCAACATACGCTTTCGACATGTTCAAACATCGCGTCAAGAAATATATCGGCGCTTACGCAGCTGTTATGAACGGCGTTGACATCATCGTCATGACTGGCGGCATCGGCGAAAACGCTTGGTTTATGAGAGGTCCAATCTTACAAGATATGGAATATCTCGGAGTTAAGATAGATATGGAAGCTAACAACGCTACAATGGGCGAAGCACGCATCATCTCAACACCAGATTCTAAAGTTACAGTCGTTGTATTCCCAACAGATGAAGAATACATGATTGCTAAAGATACTTACGACATCGTTAAAAGTCTTTGATAAATAAAGACGAAAGACAAACGTCTAAAGTTAAAAGAGCTCCTATATATAACCTGGGAGCTCTTTTTTTATAGGGTTGCGTTAGGGATTGGAGCGGCATCCTTTGCGAGGTTACGAGCAAAGATAGAGCGGAAAGCCCGACGCGTAGCGGAACGCCCCAAAAAAAGACAAAAGACTAAGAACTAGAAACCCAAAGTTCTTAGTTCTTAGTTCTTAGTTCTTAGTTCAACCAACAGTCACCACCTCCACAGGCTGCGAATTAGGTTCATCCAATCTTTGATATTGATATTTAACTTTACCAAAATCGATTTCTTTAAGGTCGATCATTCTGATATTATTATTGTCAAATGTCTTGTAATAAACCACCTTATTTGTCAGGTCAATAGCTGAAGTCCATTGTGTTGCGCTTGGCAAGTCTGGGATTTCGTTTTTAGGGAAGTTCATTCCGATTGGAATATCGAAGTTGTTCAAGATATGGAAGCATTGCAACATTGTTGCTCTTGCCGTTGCCAACATAGGAGCTGTGCTCTTGAAGAAAGCGGCCCTCACGAAACGTGATGGAGGGGTAAAGTCACCAGGAAGTCCGAGGAATCCATTTCCGTGACCTATTGGTTTCACCATAAAATCAGCCATTTCATGAGCGGCAGGGTTCACAGGAGTGAGGTTGATGTAGTTGCTCAAGTTATTGAGATGCCATGGGAAGCTAGGAGCGTTAGTGATGACACCGATAGGATTGTCGTAGATATGAGGCACTCCGTCTTCAATCTCCAATACTATCTGTTTGCCGGACTTGTCCCCTATTCTCCAGTGGATAGCCTCTTCCGAGCCATTGCCACCCATAAGAGAAACGACACGCACCTTATTAATATCAGCTTTCACTTCATCGACAGTAGCGAATTGAGACAATATCCACGACACCAGTTGCAAGTCGGCAATAGTAGTGGAATTATATTTCTCGTCATACAACTGATAGCTGCCGAAGTTAGGGAAATAGAACAGTCCGGCAGACAAGCCTGCTTCGTTAAGACCTTCTGCTATGAATTCCTTTTCATGAACAGCGAGTCCGACATAACCATATTTAGCTTTGAACGTCATTCCATTTTGACCTTTAGGAGTGAACGAAGTCTGACTGAAGTTACGAGGAACCACGACATACATACTATTAAGATTTGTACCAGCCCACTCTATCGTTCTAGCCTGGAAATAAGATCCATCAGCTGCAAACATCGAGATGCCGGTACATGCCTCCGCCTTAAACTGCCAGGCGAAGAACAGACATGCGATGATTAATAATTTTTTCATAATCTTTATTGTTTTTAGTATGATGTAAACAAAGGAGATTATGAAAGGTTCAATTTTGAATCAAGAACGCAGAACCAAGGCTTTTGAACTAAGAACTTTAATGCCGATGCAACTTTAATATATAAAAAGAGAGCTCCTAGATTATAGGAGCTCTCTTTACCCATTGTCTTGTAGACTTTATTTTATAATCAATTTTTCAACGAAGTTGTTGTCGTTTTGTTTAACTGAGATGAAGTAAACACCGCTTTCAATGTCTTCAATATTTATTGTTGAAACAACATTTGAAATCTCAACTTCTTTAACGCAACGACCTGCTAAGTCGATGATACTTACTTGAGCATTATCATTCAAAGCACCTTCAATGAAGATTGTTGTTGTTGCAGGATTTGGATGAATGTTAAATCTGTTTTCATAATTTCCAACTACACTAGTTGTGTCATTGCCATTATCATCACCGTTGTTGTCATTACCTTCAACAGCAACATTTACGCAAGTAAGATAAATCTTTGTATAGTCACCTGGACCTGGTTCATCTGGATCATCATAAGAAGCATAACCTGCTACAATAAGTTTATCATTACCTTGCAATGCTATTGAATAAGTGTTGATTTCATCTTGTTCATCATATACTTTTGGCAATGGAACCAAACCAGAACCTGCGAAGTTTTCATTAAACTGACCATTTTCATCAAGGTTATAGACATAACCACGGAACATTTCTGTAGCTATATTACGAGAATATACTGTTCCGAAGATTTGTCCGTCTGGAGCTGCTAAGATTGAATAGCTGTTGTTAACACAGCCGTCGCCTTGGAATGGTTCAATTTTTACATAACCATTTTCACCGAATGTTTCGTCGATAGTGCCATCAACATTAACACGAGTAATGAATGATTCATATCTTGGCATTTCAGGAGTGCTTGACAACAACTCAGCATGTCCGCCTACTAAATATTTACCATTAGGTTGAACATCTAAAGAAAGTGCGAATTCAGCATATTCTCCTGCATAGAGATACAACACGCCATTTTCAGCGAAAGTTTCATCCAATGTACCATTTGAATTAAGTCTGATCATATGAGACCAAATAAACATACCTTCATCTGCACTGCCAAGTCGTTTATCTCCGCAAAGAATGATTTTGCCATCTTCCAAAACTTTAACATCAAAAGCATAAGAGTGAGCTGCTGGATCTGAATCTAATTCAATAAAAGCTGTACCATCATTTCCGAAAGTAACATCAAGCAAACCTTTTTTTGTAAAACGTCTTACAATGATTTCATCATTATAGTAACCAACTACAACACAACGACCTTTTGAATCAATATCAATAGCTTCGTAAACGAGACCATATTGGTCTAGTTCTGTGACCACCCAACCGCCTTCACCGAAGTCTTCATATTCAAAACCGTTTTCATCTAAGCATAAAATGAAACCGGCTGTAAGTCCATTGTATGCATAACCTGCAAGATAAAGAAGACCTTCTTTTGACAAAACTGCATCATAAGGACAACTTTTATAGATAAGCGGATCCACTTTCAAGTAAACAATACCACCTTCGCCGTATGTTTCATCCAATGTACCGTCAACATTATGGCGAGAGACATAAATAGCATAATTATATCCGTCAGTACGAGATTCACCTACTGTTAAAATCTTGCCGTCTTCCTGTACCAAAACCTTATAGACATAATCAAAATACATAAACTTATCTATTTTTGATGGATGGAATACAAATGTACCATCTGTGCCGAAGCTAGTGTCAACTTCGCCTGGTTCCTGTGCGAAAACTCCCAAAGCAAATACGCATAAAAATGCAAGTGTAAATAATTTCTTCATAGTTTTATAATTTAGTGATTAATTTTAATTTAATGGGCACAAATTTAATGATTTTTATTGAATAATACAATTATTATTTTTGTTTTTTTTGACACAATCCAACATTAAAAATACCATGTATTTCAACAATAAAAATAACTATATTTGCAAACATAAAAAATTATCTATGTCATTACTCAGAGTTATATTAGCAATACTGTTCCCACCTTTAGCTGTCATAGACAAAGGATGCGGTTCTTTATTGATTGTATTTTTATTGACATTATGCGGTTGGGTTCCTGGCGTCATCGCCGCTTTAGTAATTTTGAATAAAAATTAATTAAGATGATTAAAGAGGTTCAGAACATTTCCATTGAGGATTATAACTATCCGCTTCCAGACGAACGTATCGCAAAATATCCATTAGGCGAACGCGATGCCTCTAAGTTATTGGTTTTAAAAAACGGAGAGATAACATCGTCTCACTTTAAAAACATCAGCGACTTCTTACCAAAAGACTCCTTATTAATATTTAATGAGACAAAAGTCGTCAGAGCACGTCTTCAATTCACCAAAGAAAGCGGTGCTGCCATAGAAATATTCTGCCTCGAACCTATAACCGGCAACGGAGACTATCAGCTTGCATTCAGTTCCGCATCACCTTCAAGGTGGCGCTGCCTTGTCGGCAATTCACGACGTTGGAAAAACGACAAATTAGCACTTGAAGTAGAAGTCAACACCCAACAGACAAGTGACAACAGACGAGCAACACTTTTTGCAGAGAGATTGGAGAAAAATGACAACTATTCCGTAGTGGAGTTTTCTTGGGAACCTGCAGAATTGAGTTTTGCCGAGATATTGGAAGCTGCTGGCGAAATTCCATTGCCACCATACTTGCATCGCGAAGCTGAAGCTTCAGACAGAGAACGTTACCAGACGGTTTTCGCAAAACATGAAGGATCTGTCGCCGCTCCAACAGCAGGGCTGCATTTCACCAACGAATTAATCGACAAACTTAAAAACGAAGGCATCTCTTTCGAAGAAGTGACATTACACGTAGGCGCCGGCACTTTCCGCCCAGTATCGTCAGAGAAAATAGGCGAACACGAAATGCATTCCGAGACAATAGCAGTAAGAAAAGACTGCATCGAAAACTTAATAAAAAACATCAACAAGACAATCATCCCTGTCGGAACGACAAGCATGAGAACCATAGAGTCTCTATATTGGATGGGAGTCATGCTGATAGAAGAAGGACCAGAAGAACGCAACATACATCTCAACCAATGGTTTCCATACAAAGAAAGAGAATCCTTGCCATCGGCAGAAGAATCTCTTTCAGCAATATTAAAATATATGGAGATGTATCAGATGAAGGTTTTTCACGCAAGCACGGCTTTAATGATCGCGCCTTCTTGTAAGATCAACATAGCGAAAGCACTCATCACGAACTTCCATCAGCCTAAAAGCACTTTATTATTATTAGTGTCTGCTCTTATCGGCAACAAATGGAAAGACGTCTACCAATACGCTCTCGACAACGACTTCAGATTTCTAAGCTACGGTGACAGCTGCCTTTTTTTGAATTCATAATTCATAATTCACAATTCATAATTACCTTTAATTATGCATTATGAATTATGCATTGATTTAATTATGCATTAACCTCAACCGGTTCTGTGACTACCAATCTGAATCCAACGCCGTGGACAGTAAGGATTTTCACATTAGGGTCTGCTTTAAGATATTTACGTAAACGAGCGATGAAGACATCCATGGAACGACCGATGAAATAATCGTTGTTACCCCATATCATCTTAAGGACCTTCTTACGCGTAACGAGGTCGTTTTTATTATCGTATAGCACTTTAAGCAAAGCAGCTTCTTTTCTGGTCAGAGGCTGTTCCTTGCCATCGAGAATAAGAAGCATGTTTTTCGCGTCAAAAACAAAACGACCGATATTTATCTTATCGCCGGAAAGCGTATATGTGAAAGGATCTTTTTTCTCCACACGACGCAATACAGCCTTGATTCTCAGAAGCAGTTCCTCATTAGTGAAAGGCTTGGTAAGATAATCATCAACGCCATATTCAAAATCCTTCAGGATGTTGACCAACAAACCTTTTGATGTCAGGAATATCATCGGCACATCTGGATTCAGGATCCTGATCTGAGCGGCCAAAGCAAAACCATCGATGCCCGTCATCTCAATATCGAGAATACAGACATCGATGTCATATTTCTTAAAAAAGTCTAGGCCTTCTATACTTTTCTTAGCAGCATATACCTTATAATCAACAGCACTTAGGTTCTCACTTATAGTATTACGCAAATCGACATCATCCTCGACAAGTAAAACTGAAGTTTTATTAAGAGTTTTCATATTTCGTTGTTTTTGTCGTATAAACCAACAAACAATTAAAATGTTTAATGATGTCTAATTTTTTTCTAATTATTTATTTCTTTTATATAAACATTCTACGTAATCCAACAAGACAACCTTTCTTCCTTCATCAATATCTAGTCTTGTAATAAGATCCATTATGGCGACATTGAACATTTCTTCAATCTCCGCCAACACTTCATGTTTCACCGCATATCTATCATATATTTCCAACACCTTCTTGATCTTTTCTTCGTCACGACCTTTTGGCATTTTGAACAACCTACGCAATTCTTCCTCATCTTTATCATTTGCTATATTGAGCGTATAAAGATACAAGTAAGTCTTTTTGTTATCAGAGATATCGCCGCCTATCATCTTTCCAAACACATCGACATCTGCATAACAATCCAAGACGTCATCCTGCAATTGGAACGCCATACCAATATCAACACCAAAATCGTAAATAATCTTTTGACTTTCTTCATCAGCACCAGCAACGATAGCACCAATCTTCAAAACAGAACCGAGGAGAACAGCTGTCTTAAGACGAATCATCTTGAGGTATTCATCCAAAGTAACGTCATCACGAGTCTCGAAATTCAAATCAAGCTGTTGGCCTTCACATACTTCCAAAGCAACCTTACATAATTCGGCGAATACTTCGTAACGATATTTATTATCAGTATTCAAAACATATTGGAATGCCTTGATCAACATTGTGTCACCAGAAAGTATAGCGACATCTGAGCCCCATTTCTTGTAAACAGTTTCAAGACCTCTACGCAATGGAGCCTGATCCATGATATCATCATGAACCAAAGTGAAGTTATGGAATATCTCAGCAGCGACAGCTGGGACCATACAATCTTCTATATTGCCGCCAAAAAGATCACAAGCAAGCAAACATAAAGTAGGACGCAATCTTTTTCCACCTTGACGCAAGATATATTCTATTGGAGCGTACAGCTCTTTTGGTTCGCCTTCAAACTTTTGATTATCAATATAATCATTTATCAATTTCTGAATTTCTTCTATTGTATACATAATATGGTATTTTATATTTTCATTTCATTAAAACACTTATCAGAAAACATATCTTCATAATTTTCAAGATATCTTTTCGAAAGTTCAAAAATACAATTTTTAAGACAATTAATAATAAAAAAATGGTGTGAAATTTGTAATATTTTTGAAAAAATTTACAAACGATGAAAGCTTTAAAATTAATCATTCTCAGCCTTACATTATTCATAAGTTATAATGCAAGTTCACAAATAACGAGCACATCTGAACTAGACGCGACCATCGACAAACTGATTCCAAAAGCCAAGAAAAACAAGCTAAATGAAAAGCAGCTCAATTCGCTGACACTTTCTTATCATCAAGCCAACGAATGCGACTTCAAAAGAATCATGGAGTTAAAAGTCTCAGGAGAACCAGACATCTGGATTGAAATATATCACAAGAGCAAAGCCATAAACGACAGACAGAACCAAATAAAAGAGTTGCCTGACAACATCAAGGCAGATATGAATTTCAAACTTCTCAACCTTGAAAACGAAATCAACAATTCAAAAGAAAAAGCAGAATTGTACATTTGCGCCAAGTCCAACGCACTGTTAAAGAACCCTAACAGCGAAAACTTAGAAGAGGTCAACAGACTCATCTACCAACTTATAAAAATAAACCCTCAGAATAAAAGCATCGACGAGTTAATGTTAAAGTCTTCCATTTTACCATACGAGCGCATTCTTTTCAGAGTCGCAACTCCAATAGAGATGTACCTTCCACAGGATCTTGCTAAGATTATTTTAGACTTCGACAACAACCATATTTACGGAATTCCTTTCGACGTCGTTCAAAACAAAGACACGAAATATGATTTGATGATTCGAATCATGATTGACCAGAAAATAATATCTCCAGAAAAAATAGAGACCATAACTTTCGAAGAAACAAAAGATAATTTTAAAGCTATTGTAACAGATAAAACGATGACAAAATCTGCGACATTAAAAGGCAATATTCAAATTATTGACGTAAAAAATGATGAAATTTTAATCAACGTACCCTACAATATAGCTTCCACTTTCCGTTATCAGTACGCAGAAGCAAGCGGAAACACCCAAGCATGCAGTGAATATACGCTTCAACTTTTAAATAACGAAGTCATTGATTTTCCGAGCGATGAAGCACTTTTAAAAGACGTATCAAGGAAACTAAATATCAGCTTAAAAAATATTTTTCAAAAAAATTAAAAAAAAAGCTTGGTAGTTAAAAAAAATGTTGTACCTTTGCACTCGCAAACGACAAGGTATTGCATGCCGGCGTAGCTCAGCGGTAGAGCACGTGATTTGTAATCTCGGGGTCGGGGGTCCAAATCCCTCCGCCGGCTCAAAAAAGAGGACGAAATTTCGCCCTCTTTTTTTTATTTTCAGAATTCATAATTTCAGTATTTCCAAGACTTTTTTTACAAACAAAAAAAGTCGCAAAGCACAACTTTGCGACTCTGCGACTTTATGTCTTTAAGACTTTATATTACCAGTTGAGGATTTTCTTGAAATCGTAATCTTCTGGATTTGCCACATATTTCTTAGCGGCCTCATAGTCTGCAGGTGTGATGTATTGCAAACAATCGCGGAACACGAGTCTTGCCTTTGGACCATCCATATTGACGAGACGAGGTTTAACCTTGCCGTTTTCATCTTCTACATCTTTGAGATACAATGGTTTCACTTCACCTTTATTGTCTGATGTAACCATAGCGCCAGAAACACCTTCATCAAACAATTGTTTTACGCCATAACCCAACATACTGCAATAGAACAAATCGAATGCACCTGGATCAACGCAACGTACTTCGTAACCTATTTCCACTGGACGGCTCTTGATTGAGAGGCCTAATTCAGAGATACGTTTTTGCAATAATGTATTGAAGATATGAGCCTTACTTACATTACCGAGTTCTGGGTGACCATGATCATCGTATGTAAAGTTAACGCCTGAGTTAGCGATTTCTTCATCTGTCATGAAGTGGAAAACGCCTTCGCTGATGATAGCGACACCGTAACCAATACCCAATATTTTACGTTTAATCATAGCACTGATAACGAGATTGAGGATACGATCGAAAGTAACCTCTGTCTTGTTGAACATTTCAGGTATGATAATCATTGGATAGTGACAAGCTGCGCCCATACCGAAAGCGAGGTGACCAGCCTCACGGCCCATAGCTGAAACGAGGAACCAGTTGCCGCTTGTACGAGCATCTTCATAAACAGTCTGAGAGATTCTCACGCCAGCTTCTTTTGCTGAATAGTAACCGAAAGTAGGTGTTCCTTCTGGAAGAGGAAGGTCATTGTCAATAGTCTTTGGAACGTGAATATTTTGAATCTTTACATTATTGGCAGCCAAGAATTTAGAGATACGGTTTGCTGTTGAAGCCGTATCATCACCACCGATTGTAACTAAAAGTTTCACATTGTTGTTAACGAAGAAATCTGTATTGAACTCTTCATCTTTTGGTTTATAACGGCTCATTTGCAAAGCTGAGCCACCCATTCTTTGAATCATATCTGCATAAGCGAAATCCATTTCGACAAACTTAGGATTTGACTTGAACAGATTCTTATAACCTTCATGAAGACCAATAACGCGATAATTGTCTTTCAAGAAAGTCTTTGCAACTGTACTGATGACAGTATTGATACCTGGAGCCGGACCACCACCGGCGAGAATTACTATTGATGGATTCATACAATATTTTGTTAAAATTATTTTATGTTACATTAGTTTTTGCAAAGGTAAAAATATTATCAAAACGAAGCAAAAAATCAGCAAAAATATATTGTTTTTTAAGCTTAAAAATAGTATCTTTGTCGGCTATTAATTAGCATTTCTTTCATCAAGATTTGAGATTAAAATAAGAGTATGTACAGTTTTATTTCAGGCAAGATCGTTGACAAAAATCCTGCTTATGTTGTTATTGACAATCAAGGCATTGGATATTTAATTAATATAACATTAAATACATTTACCTCGATAGGAGAACAAGCGGAAGTAAAGCTACACGTACATTTAGCCATCCGTGAAGACGCTCATGTCTTATATGGATTTTACACAGAAGAAGAACGCTCTTTGTTCCTACAGCTGATAACAGTGTCAGGAGTAGGTTGCAATACCGCCAGACTCATATTGTCATCGTTGACAGTACGCGAGACGATTGACGCCATCTCCAGCAACAATATCAAGGCCATCCAAAGTGTCAAGGGCATAGGCGCAAAGACAGCCCAAAGAATAATAGTAGACTTACAAGACAAAGTAGGAAAACTTAACATTACAGAAGGAGAAAAAACTCCTTCAGGATACAATACATTGAAAGAAGAGGCGTTATCTGCATTGATGGTCTTAGGTTTCAGCAGAACAAGCATTGAGAAAATTTTGGATAAACTCTTAAAACAGATGGAAAATCCAAATGTGGAACAACTTATCAAAGAAGCATTAAGACTACTTTAAGTTATTATTTTATGAGAAACTGTTTTATTAAAAATATCAAACATATTTTTACGCTTTTATTATTATTCAGCGTAATCGTGCCTTCATCATTAATAGCACAGAGCAACGACAGCATCCAGCTAATCTACCCTATACCTCATGACGACGGCAATCCAGCAAACTTCGAAGAGAACAAATCAGGACTGTTTTTCAAAGAACCTGAAAACATAACTCGTGAAATAATATACGACCCTGCAACTGGGAAATACACTTTCTACAGCAAGATCGGCGACTTTATGTACAAAGACCCATACAGCATGGATCAGAAACAGTATGTCGACTATTACAGCAAGAAAGCTGAAAAAGACTACTGGAAAGAACGCCGCGAGGCTTTAAGCAGCGCCTCTGGAAACGGCAACCAACTTATCCCTACAATATATGTCGGCGGAAAAGCATTCGACAAGATCTTCGGAAGCAACACTATAGACATCAAACTGCAAGGTTCTGCCGACGTGACATTAGGTCTCAAACACCAACGAAGAAACGACCCTTCTTTGACAATAAGCCAACAGAGAACCACCAACTTCGACTTTGACGAAAGCATACAGCTGAGCGCGGCAGCAAAGATCGGCGAAAAGATAGAATTCAAACTCAACTACAACACCGAGACACAATTCACCTTCGACAACAAATTCACTTTGAAATACGAAGGCGATGAAGACGACATCATCCAACTCATAGAAGCCGGTAATGTCAGCATGCCTTTACAAAGTTCATTGATAACAGGTACTCAATCATTGTTTGGTCTCAAGACAAAATTACAATTCGGCAAGACAAGTATCACCTCTGTCGTATCATATCAAGAAAGCGAGACACAGAACATCTCCGTCAGCGGCGGCGCTCTTACCAACGAATACGAAATAGAATGTCTTAACTACGAAGAAAACAGACACTTCTTTCTCAGTCAATATTTCAGGGACAACTACGAGAGAGCTTTAGAAAACCTCCCTCTCGTAACATCCGACATCAACATCAACAAAATCGAAGTCTGGGTCACAAACACCACTTCCAGCTACGAAAACTGCCGTAACATAGTTGCCTTTACCGACTTAGGCGAAGGAAAAGCAGAATGGATTTACAATGACGACAAAGTGCGTCCTTCTGGAATGGTCGGAACTCAATATCCAGACGATACCGTAAACACTTTGCTTAACGACATAGACTACAACTCCTTAAGATCTTTGAATACAGTAACTTCGTATTTATCATCACAAGGTTATACATCCGGCAAGGACTTCGAGAAATTACAAAAAGCCAGAAAGTTAAGTCCATCAGAATACGTCCTTAACAGCAAGTTAGGTTTCATCACATTGAACATCAACTTGAATGCAAACCAAACATTGGCCGTCGCTTATCAATACACCGTCATCGGTCACGACAAGGTATATCAAGTCGGTGAATTCTCAGACCAAAGCATCGCTGACCCTAATTTGTTAGTAACCAAATTATTGAAGAGCACAACCATCAATACAAAGATGCCAATGTGGGATCTTATGATGAAAAACGTCTATAACATCAGAGCTTACCAAGTAAGTCCAAACGATTTCGTCATGAACATCTTGTACTTAGGCAACAACAATGGTGTTGCAACAGGATATTTCGCTGATGCGGAAGGTGACGCAAAAGGCAAGTCATTGCTTCATCTGATGAATTTAGATAACTTAAATTCACAAAGCAACCCTATAGACGGCGGTGACGGTCTCTTCGACTTTATAAACGGAGCCGCAACCAACGGCGGAACCATCAACGCAGCAACAGGTCGTATCTATTTCCCTGTGCTAGAGCCTTTCGGAAGCCATATCAGAAAGATATTCGAAAATGAGCCTGCACTTGCAGACAAATACGCCTTCGACTCTTTGTACCGTCTCACCAAAGCATCGGCAGAACAATACACCGACAAAAACAAATTCAGATTAGAAGGTCATTATACATCTTCATCTGGAAGCGAGATAAACTTAAACGCTCTTAACGTACAGCCTGGTTCTGTAAACGTCAGCGCTGGCGGCGTACCTCTCGTAGAAAACGTGGATTATACCGTCGACTACACTCTCGGTCGTGTGACAATCTTGAATGAAGCATTGCTCAACTCAGGAACAAACATCAACATCTCAATGGAAAACAACACTGCTATCTCAACCATGAAGAAGACATTCATGGGAGCCAGAGTTGAACATGAGATAAACCCAGACTTCCTGATAGGCGGAACCATCTTACATCTCACAGAAAGAGCATACACCACAAAAGTCAATTACAATGACGAACCTTTGTCAAATACAATATACGGTTTCGACTTCAACTATCAAACCGACTCTCAGTTACTGACAGACCTCATCGACAAGCTGCCATTCATAGAGACAAAACAAAAGTCAAGAATCTCTATCTATGGTGAAGTCGCTCAGTTCATACAAGGCATAAACAAAGAAAACGGCCAGACTGGAACCTCATACATCGATGACTTTGAAGGATCTAAGTCAACGATAGATTTACGCCAATGGTCAACATGGAGTCTCGCAAGTACGCCTCAGCATCAACCTACATTATTCCCAGAGGCATATTCAACAATGGGACATGATTATGGCAAGAACCGTTCTAAATTAGCATGGTACACAATTGACCAATCTGTATTCTACGAACGTCGTAGCAGCATTTTACCATCTAACATCACCAACGACGAGTTGTCAGACCACAAAGTAAGACAGGTGTTAGAGACAGAAATATTCCCTAACAGAGATATTCAAGCAGGCGTGTCAACCAACGTCCCTACGCTTAACTTAGCATATTATCCTAACTTAAGAGGACCTTACAACTACGATACAGAAAACCTCAACGAAGACGGCACTTTCTCCAACCCTGAAGACAGATGGGGCGGTATCATGAGAGCCATAGAATCATCAGACTTCAACGCCACTAACGTGGAATATATAGAATTCTGGATAATGGACCCATTCTTCGAAGGTCAAGACCAAACCAATACAGGTAAGTTGTATTTCAACTTAGGAGACATCTCTGAAGATATCTTACGCGACGGCAGAAAGTCATACGAAAACGGCTTGCCAACGACAGAACAAATTGTCAACGTAGATACAACATCATGGGGTCGCGTGCCATCATTACAGGCATTGGTTGACGCCTTCGATGCAAATCCTCAGTCACGTCAATTCCAAGACATCGGTTACGATGGACTTTCCAATGAAGATGAAAAATCTTTCTTCAGAAATTATCTCGAAATATTAAAAGAGAAATTATCTAACACCGCATATCTTGAAGCAGAAGCTGACCCTTCATCAGATGACTATCACCACTTCAGAGGTTCTGACTACGACTCAGATATCAAGTATAGAAGCATCTTGGAACGTTACAAGAATTATAACGGCAACGAAGGCAACTCACCTTCAGAAGTTCAATATACAGAAAACTATACGACAAACAACTCAACTCGTCCTGACGTCGAAGACATCAATGACGACAACACCCTCAGCGAATCAGAGAACTACTACCAATACGAAATCGACCTCGATCCTAACAAGATGCTTAGATCGGGACAAAACAGAATCTCAGACATACGTACTACAACAGTAACGACTATCAACGGAGAAAACAAAGAAATAAAATGGTATCAGTTCCGCATCCCTATCAGAGAACCAGACAGAGTCATCGGTAATATCGAAGGATTCTCTTCTATCCGTTTCATGAGAATGTTCATGAAAGGTTTCAAGAATGACATCGTAATCCGTTTTGCGACATTGGATCTCGTAAGAGGCGAATGGCGTACATATACACAATCCATTCAAGCACCAGGCGAATACATTGCCGGCGACCAGACAAACCACACCTTGTTCGAACAGTCTGCTGTCAACCTCGAAGAAAACAGCAACCGCAACCCAATTCCTTATGTAATCCCTCCAGGAATATATCAGGAAGTCTATACTGGAACATTGTCAACGATACGTCAAAACGAACAAGCCTTACAGTTATCTGTAGAAAACTTGGTCGATGGCGACGCAAGAGCCGTTTATAAGTCAACAAGCTTCGACTTCAGATATTATCAGAAACTTCGTATGTTCATCCATGCCGAGAAAATGTATGAATACGATTATATGGAAGACGGCGACCTCACAGTATTCTTACGTTTCGGTTCCGACTTGACAGACAACTACTACGAATACGAAGTGCCTCTTAATTTTACAGATTGGAACGTCTCTTCAACAGACGACTACGCTATCTGGCCTGAAGAAAACAATATAGAAATTGACTTCGAAGAACTCATTGAAGTAAAGAATAATCGCAACAGATCCATTGGCATCAACAATGTCCAATCAAACCGTATCTATAGCGAAAGTTCTGGCAAAAACAAAATAAAAGTCTTGGGTAATCCTACAATCAGCGAAGTAAGAAGCATGATGATAGGTATCAGAAACCCTATGAATAAAAATGAAGTAAGCGAAGACAAGAGCGCTATCGTTTGGATTAACGAGTTAAGACTTACCGACCTGAACAACCAAGGAGGCTGGGCTGCTACAGGACGCATTGAAGCGACTTTGGCCGACTTAGGTAGAGTCACTGCATCAGGTTCTTACAACTCAGCAGGTTATGGCGCATTAGAAACAAAGGTGACAGATTCTAAGATGGAATCAAATGGATATTACAATGTTTCAACAGATATCGACTTAGGTAAATTCATGGCACCTCAAAAAACCGGTATCACCGTTCCTATCCATTATGACCATAATCAAACAACTATAACACCAGAATACAACCCATTCGACCCTGACGTAAAATTCAAGAATGCCTTAGAAATCATTGAAGACCAAGCTGGAAGAGACTCTCTCAAGACCGCTGCCAAGGATATTGTAAAACAGACAAACTTCAATATCACCAACTTAAGGAAGACACGTGTAGGCAAGAAGAAACCTCATTTCTGGGATATCGAAAACTTCAACGCTTCTTATGCTTATACAAAACAAGAGCAAAAGAGCAGCGATATTGAATATGCCATCGACAAGAGCTATCGTGGCGGACTCGGTTACACCTACTCCACTAATGCGAAAAACATCCAGCCTTTTGCAAAAGCAAAATGGGCATCATCACCATATCTGCAGTTGATCAAAGACTTCAACTTCTACTACATGCCAAAGAGTTTCTCATTCTCAACAGAAATGTTCAGACAATATCAAGAGCAAAAATTGAGAAACAAGAGTTCTGGAGATATCATCATCAGACCTACATACGCTAAGAACTGGGATTGGAACCGTACTTACGACTTCAGATATGACATCACCAAGGCATTGAACTTCACTTATAATGCTTCTGCTAATGCATACATCTATGAACCTGCAGGCATGCCTGAAAGAGAAACAGCAGAATGGAGTGCCAACAGAGACACTATCAGAGACGAAATCTTCGGATTAGGTTCCATCTCTAGATTCAACCAGACATCTAAACTCAACTATAATATACCTATTAATAAATTACCATTCCTTGACTGGGTGACATCAAATGCAAGTTATACCGGAATATACCGTTGGACAGCATCATCACGTGCAACACAAAGCATCATGGGTAACTTAAGCGAAAACGAATCATCCTTACAACTCAATGCCAATGCCGATTTCACTAAGTTATATAATAAGGTGCCTTATTTCAAAAAGATAACTACACCTAAACGTGCTAGCCGTAACAACAATAGCCGTCAGGTTAAGAAAGAAGAGACTGCCGTCGACAGCACTAACAAAGCACCTAAGAAAAACTATGCTAAGTTAGTAGGAGACAATGCCGTAAGACTCTTATTGAGTGTCAAAAAGGTTTCATTCTCATACTCACAAAGCAGCGGCGTTTCATTGCCTGGTTATATGTATGAACCAGACTATCTCGGACTCAACTCTATAACAGGAGCACCTGGATTCGGTTTTATCATAGGCAGAAACAACGGCGCTTTAAACAATGCCATAAATGGAAACTGGCTCACAACAGATACAACTTTCAACCAAGCCTATTCAGAAAGATTCAATGAGACATATAACTACAAAGTCACACTTGAACCGTTCCAAGACATCAAGATTGATATCAGCGGTAACAGAAGCTATGTGGAAAATCTCTCAGAATATTTCAGATACGATGTCAACGACGGCATGTTCCACATATATACACCTACAAACGGCGGTAACTTCAGCATCTCTCATTTAATGACAGCCACATCATTTATGAATGGTGATGAATTGTTTGACAACTTACTCAGCAACAGACAAGACATCGCAATGCGTTTGGCAAACGAAAATCCATATTGGTTAGAGATGGGAAGTCCTATGGTTTATGACTCTATCGGACATGGATACTATCCTTTAGGATATGGAGCCAACTCTCAAGAAGTCCTTATATATTCTTTCCTGTCAGCATACTCTGGTCAAAATGCAAACAGCGTAGAACTCAATATGTTCAGAAAAATCGCTTTACCAAACTGGTCAGTGAACTTCTCTGGACTCTCAAAGATTCCTGCTCTTAAGAAGATATTTAAGACCATTAACATAACACACTCTTACAAGTCAACATATTCAATATCATCATGGGCAACAAACCTCAACTATTCTGAAAATGCACCTATGATGATGTATGAAGGCACTAACTTAAGAGTGCCACAATACGACATGGCTCAGATGGTTGTTTCAGAGCAATACGCTCCATTGATCGGTGTCAAACTGGCATTTAACAACAACTTGTCACCATCATTCGACTTCAAGAAAAGCAGAACTGTCACCATCAGTTTCATCAACAATCAGCTCACTGAATCTGAAGGAAGAGAAATCGTTATCGGATGTGGCTACACATTCAAGGACCTTGGCTTGACATTCTCATCTATGGGCGGCGCTGCAACAAGAACAAGCAACGACCTCACCATGAAGTTGGACATTGGTTTCAGAAAAGACAAAACCACTTTGAGAAGCATCGATGAAAACTACAGTCAGATATCATCAGGTCAAAACAAGATCAACATTTACCTTACTGCAGACTATGACTTCAGCACACGTCTTGGCATGCAGGCATTCTTCAGACATGATGTAACTGACCCATTTATAGCAAATTCTTACAAGACATCAAACACCTTTGCCGGCGTGACTTTAAGATTTAGCTTGACCCAATAATTTTTTTTGAAATAAATAAGATTCATAAGAATAAAAATTGTATTTTTGGCACAATAAAAAGTAATTATTTAATCTTAAAAATAAAGAAACAATGAACATCCCAGCAGAATTAAAGTATTCAAAGGATCACGAATGGATCCGCTTAGAAGGTGAAACAGCTTACGTAGGTATCACAGACTTCGCACAACACGAATTAGGTGACATCGTTTTCGTTGACATCGACACAGTTGATGAAACACTCGAAGCTGATGAAACATTCGGTACAATTGAAGCTGTTAAAACATCTTCAGAATTGTTATTACCAGTAGCTGGTACAGTTGTTGAGTTCAACGAAGCTCTCGCTGACGCTCCTGAAACAGTTAACAACGATCCTTACGGCGAAGGCTGGATCATCAAAGTTCAAGTTGCTAACCCAGCTGATCTCGATGGTTTATTAGATGCTGAAGCTTATAAAGAATTAATCGGCTAATATAATTTGCCTTTAAATTGAAACGACTGTCGGAAAGTTTCTACCCTGGACTCCTCTGGGCTTCAATAATAATGGTGCTTATGGGTCTGCCTGGAAAGTATTTCCCGACAGTCGTTTGTTTTTTGGACTGGCTCGGACCAGACAAGATTATCCACCTCCTACTATTCGCTGTATTATCTTTCTTATCTTTATGGGGTTACAGGGTTTTTCTCTTCGACATCAATTATCCTCATAGAAACAGACTGTTCATTATAATTTCTTTAATATCAATTTTATACGGAGGATTAACCGAAATTCTCCAGAAATACCTTTTTATAAATAGATACGGCAGTTTTTATGATTTCATAGCCGATGCCATAGGCTGTTTATTCGGAATAATCGTATTTCATTTTTTAGTCCAAAAAAAATTAAAAAAATTAACAAAATCAGAAGAGAATATTTAATAAATTTATTAACTTTGTGGCGCAATAAATTTTTTGAGTTTTAACTAGAAAAAATAATAAAATGGAAATTAAGAAATCACCAAAGGCAGATCTTGAAAGCAAGAAGTTAACATTTACCTTGATAGGTCTGGTTGTTTCATTATTTATTATCTGGCGTGTATTTGAATACAGAAGCTACGACAAACAAACTTTTGACGATTTACAAAGAACCGTTGAGGTTATAGAAGAAGAAATGGTTGAAATCACAAAACAAGAACAACCAAAACCTCAACCACCAGCACCAAAACCACAAGTAACACAAATCCAAATCGTTGAAGACGACGTTGAAGTAGAAGACGAAATCGACATCAACGCTGAAGTTGACCAAGATGAAGTCATCGAAGAATACGAATTCGTACCAGAGATTGAAGAAGAAGAAATAGTTGAAGCCGAAATCTTTAAAGTAGTAGAAGAAATGCCTGAGTTCCCAGGTGGTGCTGCTAAGATGATGGAATACATCCAAAAGAATATCAAATATCCTATGATGGCTCGTGAAAGCGACATCCAAGGTCGTGTATTCGTTAACTTCGTTGTTGAACCAGACGGTTCTATCACAAACGTAACAGTGATGCGTGGTATCGGCGGCGGTTGCGATGAAGAAGCTCTTCGCGTTGTTCAAAGCATGCCAAACTGGAAACCTGGTAAACAACGTGGTAGCGCAGTTCGCTGCTCTTTCACAGTACCTATCATCTTCAAATTACAATAGTAAATCACATAAATACTATACAGAAAAGAGAGCTGTTTTTTCAAGCAGCTCTCTTTTTTATCCACATAAAAAAATCAATGATTGAATTTATTTAGTATCTGAAAAAAACGTAAATTTGCAATCATGACAAATCAAGATAATAAGAAATATACATTACGTTTCGGCAATAAAGATCTGCCTTCTTTTCTGGTCACAAAAGAAAATATAAGAAAGCTTATATTCTTCACAACAGTATATTCCTTAATATTCATTAACATTTTCCGCCCTTTCAACTCTGAGGACTGGATACCTGGAATCAACAACTTCAACTACTTCCTCTACTCTTCCCTTATGGTACTCATCGGCGTGACTCTCATCTCATTTAGCCGTATTATAATGTACTTCTTCGTAAAGAAAATATCCATCGGATATCTAGAATATCTTATATGGATATTTGCTGAAATAGCAATACTCGCCGGATTCTATGTCTTCATCGCATATAAAGTAGGATTCATAGACAACTACATCGGTCAAAATCAAAACTTCGTATACTGGGAAGCCATCTTCGAAATATTCAGAAAGGCTATAGCAAATACAACATGGATGCTCCTCATCCCTTATGTCATCTCCTTCTTGTATCTTTATAACGAATATCTTTTAAAAAATATGGTAAATAAAGAGGAAGGACGCAAAGAAACAAATGTGATACATTTCAAAGATGAAAAAGACGAAGTCCGCTTCTCTATCACATCAGATAAAGTGATCTACATCGAATCGTCAGATAACTATTCTATCATAAAATATATCAACAACAATAAAGTGTCTGACTTCATCCTAAGAAATTCCTTAAAGAGATTATCAAACGATCTCAAAGACACATCCATACAGCGTTGTCACAGATCATATATGATCAACTTTGAACATATAGCATCATTGAAAAAAGACAATAGCGAAATCAGTTTTGAATTCGACATCCCTAATATCAAAGAGATACCTATTTCCAAGTCATACAATGACAAAATCATGGAATTATTTGTTATACATTCAAAACAAAAATAATTTCTTCAATGTATAAACTTCGTTATTGTATATTGACTCTATTTTTACTACTCGGATTAAATTCGTATTCTCAACTTAATCACAAACATTTCATATTGATGGGCCGCATCGACTTGTCGGAAGAAAACTATTCCGATGCGATGTATAACTTCAATAATGCCATCATTGCCAAACCTAAAGACTTTGAAGGATATTTCCTCCGTGGCATTGCCAAATACAGTCTCAATGATTATATCGGAGCCGTCAATGATTTCACCAAAACACTGGAATTTCATCCTTTATACGTAAGGGCTTATCATTATAGAGGCGTCGCCAACGACAGACTAGGCAACTATGCTGATGCAAAAAAAGATTTCGCCAAGGCAATATCATTAGATCCTTATGATGCAGAACTGCACATAGCTATGGGGTCCACAAAACTTCACCTAAATGAATTTGGAAACGCAATAGCCAGTTTCGACACCGCAATAATCATCAACCCTAATAACTCTAACGCATACATCAACAGAGGCATCGCAAAAAGGTTTCTCGACCGTCACGATGACGCAATTACCGACCTCAACAAGGCAGTCTACTACGACTTCTTTAATATCGAAGCTTTGGTTAGACGCGGCATGATTCAAATGGAACAGGAAAAATATCAAGAAGCTCTGATAGATTTCAACAATGCCTTAAAACTGGATAATGACAACCCTATAATTTTCTTTAACAGAGGCACTGTATTTCTCAATATAGGCGATACAATATCTGCATTGAAAGATTATGAACGCGTCAACAATCTTGATGAACGTAATGCCTTGACTTATTTCAACAGAGCTGTCATCTACGGACAACTTGAAGAAAACGACATCGCATTGGCTCTCTTCAACAAAGTGATAGAAATAAATCCAAAAAACATTTACGGTTATTTCAATCGTGGCATCTTGCATTACAAAATGGAAGAACTTGACGAAGCGGAAAACGACTTCTCCAAAGTCATAGAACTCTTCCCTGACTACGTAGACGCATGGGTCAACAGGTCGATAGTGAGACATGAAAAAGGCGATACTCAAGGTGCTGAAGCCGACAGATATAGGTCAAGAGAAATCATAGAACTTATCAGCAACGACAGCAAAAACATAGACTCTCTCTATAACGTTTATTCTAATTCAATAGATTACGATAAAATAATCGCCTTCGATTCCGACTTCACCAATGGCGACAAAGGAGGCAAACTCGCTCAGTTCTCTTCCGTCGACATAAAACCATTCGACAATTTCATCATTGGCGTCGATGAGTTTGATTCTAAAGATAAGAACAAGAAAGACAAACATAACTTTGTAGATGCAACATTAAGTCAAATCAACGAGAACAAACAGCTTAATGGCATACGTCTCGTTTATATGCAGAAAAATTACGCCAATGAAGAGCATCAATCTCTTCTTAATGACTCCATCATAAATTCTATCAGCGACAACAATCTGAAGACATTCCTGTCTGCTTTGCTGAATTACGAGATACATAATTACCAGCACGCTGAAATGAATTTCTACTCACTGACAGACAACAGTATCTATAACATCTACTCTTATATCAACATCGCTTCTATTCAGAAAGACAAAGCTGAACTGATATTGGCAAACCAGAATTATAACGATCCTGTAAGCATCAGCACTAAAAAGACTACTGAGAAAAGAAACATAGTCAACCCTATAAAACCGGATTATCAGCAGGCTTTGAATATTTTAACCAATCTTACATATAATAACAAAACCAATCCTTTTGTCTGGTACAATAGAGGCAATGTCCATCTGCAGATGCAGGAGTTCCATAAAGCCATCGATGACTATTCTTTAGCTATAAAATATGAGAAGAATCTGGCTGAGGCTTATTACAACAGAGGTCTCACCCTACTTTTCTTAGGTGAAAAAGAATTGGCAAACAGCGACTTAAGTAAAGCCGGCGAACTAGGAATAAAAGAAGCATATGCCGTAATAAAAAGATTTATTAATAATTAAAAACAATTATCTTTACAAAAAAATTACGCTATGAAAAAGAAGACATTATTAATTATCATATTAGTCATTATAAGTCTGTGTGCTTTGGCTTTTATCGTTTGGACAATAACAAAACCAAAGGCATACGAACCTGAATATCTAGAACCGGAAGTGTTTGAAGATGAAGTCTACGACACTGATATGATAATCGGATTATGGCAGGAGGGAACCGTATTCTACAGATATAACGATGACTTTACAGGCGTGACCTGGGATACTGCCGATGACGTGACTGAAACAGAAGGCAGCGTATTTACCTGGGAAGTCAATAAGAAAAGAATCATCCATTACCATAAAATGGAAATTAGTGACGCTATAATACCTAAGGCATACAACATCACTAATTTGGATTTATCGTCTTTTGAATATAAAGACGACTATAAAGTCGAACATATATTCACCAAGATAGAATAGAATAGAATAGAATAGATTACTTATTCATTTTGACGATTTTAGGCATCTTGTCCTTGAACTGAGGCATCGTCATTCCTATTGATGCGTTGATATAAGTAGGATCGCATACGTAATATTTCTTTCCAGCATAAGAGAATGCATCACCGCTGATGTTAACATCATCACCGAAACATACCGCTGTTGCAAGATGACCTTCGTATTGCAATCCAATGACTTTAGCATCAGTATAAGTAGTCACCAGCCATGCGAACAACGCTGAACGGTCTTCACAGTCGCTATAAGGATAAGCGATGACTTCCTCTGGATAGAAATATTTCTCGTAACCGAATTGTTGGTCGTCGGTCTTATAATCGAATGCAGTCTGAACGAAATTCAAAATAATATCTATAAACTGGACTGATGTATACTCCTGTTTGATATCGTTAAGTTTTTCATTAAATGCCATTTGTGCTTCTATAGAAATAGGTGAGGCAAAATAAATCGGGAACACTGTCATCGGCACATCATTGAGATAAGCAATATGAGCGCTGTTGTATGGCAGTTCTAGCTTATCATTGATCTTTGCGATATTCAATTCTCTCTTGACATCACATTGACCCATATTCAAAGTGCTGTAGAAATCCAAGCCAATCTGCTTAAATTCGAGGTTCTGCTCATCATTGTCGTATGTATAGATACTTTCCTTAGAGCCTCCGCCGCCATAAATAGAATAATACTTCAGGTTTGTATTGTCCGCTTCTTTGAAACGGAAGAAAGAATATGAATATACTTCTTTAGAATTATCTATCACTGCAAGAAGAGTGAGTTTGTTTGATTCCTTACCTCTTGCTATCTTGACTTTAAAACCGCCTTCATTACGCAACATATAGAAATTGAACAAGACGCAATTATCTATATCAGAGAACAATGATTCCGACAAAGAACGTAAGATACAGAAATATCCCCATTCATTTAATCCCATCGTCTTGACATAAGCATCGATCTGTTTCCATAAGTCAGAAGTCTCTTTCGACATCTTTGAAATCTCCTTGAAATAATCTGCCACGTCAGTTTCCTTGATGCCTTTATTCTTCAGACGCAACTTATCATCCACATTGAAATCAAGTTTCTTTCCGTAGAAATTTATTGAAACATTCTGACTTGGCATTACACTAGTCTTAATATATGTCACAAAATCTGATGGTCGGCTTATCTCTTTCACACCTGAATTCGTAACGACTTTCCTTACGACATAGCTATCTTTACGAGGAGTATAATTTACTGCATCACCGGTATTTACATTATCAATATCCGACACTTGAGGAAGCTCTGCATTGTTTTTATATTGTACATCTCCCGACTGAACATCTGTGACATCTGTTTTTGGAGCTTCCGGAACCTTATCAATCTTTGGCAATGTCATCGAAAGTTCCTGTGTCTTGAACTCTTCAAACAAAGCCCATTCTTTTGCCAGAAATTCAGCAAATTCAGCATTAGCCTTTGTCACAAACTCATCATACTCTTCACTTAATTTATTAGTCTGTTCGTTCGCATTCTGCATAAACTCAGACTGCTCTTTTTTCAATGACTCTAGATATTTTTGATATTCGTCATCCTGAGAAAATCCATGAAAAGATATTATATACAAGGCCACAATCAACAACAACTTCTTCATAGCAGTAAATTTTATTCAGTTTATTCGGCAAAGGTAATAATCAAAATAAACTTTGTCAACTAAATATATAAAATAAATTTTAGCAATTAAATTGTCACCTTATTTAATATATCCGTCAAAGCCGCTATTGCGATTCCGTAGTTTGTGATAGGAATATTTTGCGCCTTTGCTCTTCTCACTCTCGACAAGACGTGACGGCGTGTAAACATACACGCTCCACAATGAATCACAAGGTCGTACTGACTCAAATCTTCCGGGAAGTCGTTGCCAGATACTATATCTATCTGCAGTTCTTCACCAAATTTCTTGCGTAACATACGTGGCAGTTTCACTCTTCCGATGTCTTCATTCTGTGGTATGTGAGAACAAGCCTCTGCTATCAGCACCTTAGAATTTTTCGTCAATGCCATCAAAGCATCAGCACCTTCTTTAAATGTATCGATGTCGCCTTTATGACGAGCCATCAGGACTGAGAACGAAGTGAGTTTTGTCTCTTTAGGAGTTAAAGGCTGTACTTGCGCAAACACTTGCGAGTCTGTAATTATCAATGACGGCGGTGTCTTCAAGTTTTCCAGCATCTTAGGCAACTCTTCAGGCGCACAACATAAAGCAAGCGCATGCTTGTCGAGAAGGTTACGCAATGTAACGACCTGAGGCTGTATCAGTCTTCCCTTTGGCGCCGAAGCGTCTTGCGGCATCACTAGCACGACAACATCGCCGGCCTTGACCAAAGAATATGTTATGTCGTCGAGGTTATCGTCTTTGCTATATAAAGAAGCCATCTTTGCCAACAAGATGTCTAATCCTTTTCCATTCAATGCTGAGACTGGCAATACCTCTTGTTCCAATATGTGTGACCAGGCTGCAACATCGTCTCTGCAACTCTGCGACTCCGCGTCACATTTTGTCATCACGAATATAGTCGGTATGTCGGCCTTCTTGAAGAAGTCGCGCCATTCTATCTCGTACGACACGTCTTCCGGTTTTCCGTTCACGAGTATTATCGCCATATCGACCTGTTGTGACGCGCGTCTTGTCCTTTCATTACGCATGAGTCCGAGTTCGCCAATATCGTCGAAGCCAGCGGTGTCTGCAATGACAGCCGCTCCTATGCCAGGCAGTTCTATGTTTTTCCAGACAGTGTCGGTCGTGGTTCCAGCAACATCAGAGACTATCGACACATCCTGACCTGTGAGCGCATTCAATAATGTGGATTTTCCGGCATTACGTCTGCCGAATATTCCTATATGATAACGGTTTGAGCGTTGCATATTTTTATATAAAAATTCAGAATCTCAAAACCTCAGAATCTCAAAAAATTATGAGGTTCTGAAGTTTTAAGATTCTGTGGTTTATTTTTAGAATCTAAAATCTCTCTCGCCATTGTCGATGGCATCCAAATATTTCGCTGCTGTAGCGCGTGCTTTTTCGTTTGGCACTGTCTGCAACAGACGTTGTATCATCGCCTTGGCTTTCTCCTTGACTTCCGGTGATGCGTAGTCGTTGGTATATTCTTTCAATGTTATCAAGGCGTTTGGCAAGCAGCAGTTAGCGATCTGTCCGCTCTTGAGCAATGCCATGAAACGGTCGCCTGTTCTTCCTTCACGATAACATGCTGTGCAGAAGCTTGGGATATGGTCGAGGTCGAGGAGCCATCCCACCACTTCGTCGAGGGTACGATGGTCGGCCACGTCGAACTGTGCTGAGTTTTCGCTTTCTGTCTCAGGTGTAACATAACCGCCGACGCTAGTGCGCGAGCCTCCGCTGATTTGTGAGATGCCGAGTTCCAAGAGACGAGCGCGGCTCTTCTCACTTTCACGAGTAGAGATAATCATACCTGTATAAGGAACAGCGATTCTGATGATTGCCACTATTCTATAGAAGATATCATCTGGCACTGCATTCTTGAAATCTGCTGTGTCGATATCGTCTGCCATACACAATCTTGGTACGCTGATAGTATGAGGACCAACGCCGTATGTAGCTTCAAGGTGTTCTGCGTGCATAAGCAATCCGACAAAGTCGTAACGGTAAGTCTCCAATCCGAACAACACTCCGATACCTACGTCATCGATGCCGCCTTGCATTGCGCGGTCCATAGCTTCTGTATGATATGCATAGTTGCTCTTTGGTCCTGTTGGGTGAAGAGCCTCGTAGTTTTCTTTGTTATATGTCTCTTGGAAAAGGATGTAAGTGCCGATGCCGGCATCGCGTAACTTCTGATAATTCTCTACTGTTGTCGCAGCGATGTTGACGTTGACACGACGGATAGCGCCGTTCTTATGCTTGATGCTGTAGATAGTCTTGATGCTTTCCAAAATATATTCGATAGGATTTTCCACTGGATGTTCGCCAGCTTCGAGAGCAAGACGTTTGTGACCCATATCCTGCAAAGCGATGACTTCCTGACGGATCTCTTCCTGTGATAATTTCTTACGACGTATTGTCTTATTCTTAAGATGATAAGGACAGTATACGCAGCCGTTCACGCAATAGTTAGAAAGATAAAGCGGAGCGAACATAACGATTCTGTTGCCGTAGAATTTATGTTTTATCTCACGAGCTATGTCGTAAATCTCGTTGATGACTTCCTGGTCGTTGCACTCAAGAAGAAGAGCGGCTTCTCTGTGAGTGAGGCCCTTGCATTCACGTGCCTTTTGAAGTATAGATTTTATAAGTTCTATATTATTGCTGTTTTCGCGGGCGTATGCCATCGTTTCGCGAATCTCGGAATCACTGATGAATTCCTCTGCTATTTGTGATTTGATATTATACATGATATATTGTTATTTTTTGTTAATCTTTTTTAAAGTCGCCACGAGCGTAGTTGATATGATAGCCAATGGCGTTAAGTCTGTCTTCCAGTTGCTGCATCTGCTGTGCCGATTCAGCTCCGGTGCTTTTCTTATTGTCGTATATAGAATATTTCTTACGCTGTTCCACTGGCGAGACGTTCGGCATCACCACATTGGCACCTGCCAATATTGCACGTTCCATACCATCGGAGCATAAGGTTGCGAGTGCTGTCGTTGCAGGAAGCAATACTGTAGGGAAACGAAGTCTCAGCAAAGAAAGCATGAGTATTGTCTTGTCGGCGCTGCCTGGATTCTGCTCCTCGAAAGGAGTGTCGGTAGCAGGAAGGAAAGGTCCTATGCCTATCATCTGCGGCTGCAGTTCTTCAAGGAATCGTATGTCTTCATAAAGATGCTCGTCGGTCTGACCTGGACTTCCTATCATCATGCCGCTGCCCGTTTGAAAGCCGAGGCGTTTCAAAGTGAAGAGACACTCTCTCCTGTTTTCCGAACTCATCATCTCTGGATGAAGCTGCAGATAATGCTCATCATTGCGTGTCTCATGACGCAGCAGGAATCTATTCGCGCCAGCCTCCTTGAAAGCGGCGTATGCTTCTGCACTACGCTCGCCGACGGATAAAGTTATAGCCTTGTCGGGATAAGCAGCTCGTATCGTCCTGACAACATCGGTGACCCATTCGTCGGTCTGCTTAGGGTCTTCACCGCCTTGCATGACGAAGGTGTTGAAACCGAGTTTGTCGGCCTCCTTACAGCATTCTAGTATCTCTTCCTTTGTGAGACGATAACGCTGCGCGTTTCTGTTAGAAGCGCGAATGCCACAGTAGTAACAATTATTTTTACAGTAGGAACTTATTTCTAGGAGAGCTCTGACAAAGACACCCTTGCCATAATGAGCGACCGCCACCTCCTGGGCTTTGGAACGAAGATACTCGCGCTCATCAGAATTCAGGGAAGAAAGTAAAGACATCCACTCATCGCGACTTAAGACATCGCCACGATGCAGACGGTCTATCGTGTTGTAGTTATTAGTTCTTTCCATAGTAATTTTAGTTAATTGCAAAGATAATAAAAAGACTACAGACTACGGACAACTAACCACAGATTTTTTTATTATAATTTGAGATAAAAATGTTTCAATGCAACAACAGAAAATCAACAAAGATTGAAACGTCTGATTAATTAGGAATTATGAACCTTTTAAGATTGAGTTTATCTAAGATAATGGAAACAAGCACACAAATCGCCATGCTGACAATAGCGAACAGCACATTAGGCCAGACAGTACCTGTCAACAGTGACGGGTCTAATTTAAAAACATAAAGCATCACTCCCTTAAGTCCAGCGAACACGATGAGATGAAATGCGCAGATTAACAATGTATCTTTCGCAATATACTTTACAAAAGCTCTATCACCGCATACTTTCTGCAACAGCATACATATATACGACATAAAGTAACATCCTGCAACACCGCCTGCAACAAACAAGAAAATGTTATTATAAGTGTTAGTATGCATTGCCACCTTGCCGTTAAAGATGAATACCAGAACCATGACAAGCGCCGATAACGCAAAAAGATACGGTTTGAATATCTTGTCTCCTTTCTCTCTCAACACACTGCCGAGTCGATAAAACAGCAGCGCAACTAGAGATATGTCTATACAGAACGGAAGACGCACTGTATTGTATGTCGTGTTCAAGTAAGCAAGCAATAATAATGTCGCAGTGACAATAACGCCATAGCGTTTGTTTTTATAAAGCAGATAATAGAGGTTCTCCACGAGGAACAAAGCTGCCAGGAACCATAATGGAACATCATGAACCATCGCCTTGGCGTTGACTGTCAGCGCTGCCATTAGCGGTGACAAGACACCGACAGCCTCATTGGCATCATCGCCGACTTTCCTTAAGACGAAGAACCACAAAAGATAAGTTATCAAGTTTAATATTATGTATGGAATAATCAGCTGCTTGAAACGTCTTTTTGCAAACTGCATATATGTAGGATATTTCTCGAAGCTAAAGAGATAACCCGACATAAAAAAGAAGAAAGGCATGTGGAAGGTATATATGAATGCCTCCGCAGGCTTATAAATCGCCGTGTGAGCAAGCACTACAAGATATATCGCAATAGCCTTGCCGTAATCTAACCATACAATACGATTCATTATCTGAAAATACTTAATTGTGGATTCTTATATTCTGTCGTTATATCAGCAGCGTCTATTATGCTGTGGAAAAGATAATCGCTACGATATCTTCTGTCGCTGTTCTTCTTCAAGTTCTCGATGAGATCCGGGAAAGCTTGAGCATATTTGTCGGAATACCACACGAAGGCTGCTGGATAATGCAGCTCCGGACGATCTGTTCCATGAAGATAATAGCCATCTTCTCCTAGAGATTCGCCATGGTCGGACAGATAGACTAATATCGCTTTCTTATCTCTTATGAGGTCTATTGTATTCTTTATAAAATAGTCTGTGTAAAGTATTGTGTTATCGTATGAATTTATCATCTCCTCTTGCGTATTTGACGACACCACCCTACTCATCACGACTGGCTTATAGCGTTCAAACTCATCGGTATAATGCGAGTTATACCACCAATGCGAACCGATGGAATGTACTATATGCAATTGTGTAGGATTACTGTCTTGAAGTTCATCCTCAAGATATGGCAGAATATCCTCGTCAAGCCATTTGTCAAAAGTATATACCGACTTGCTGCCGTTCACATATATCAATGTGTCGCATTCATTCATGAAATAAGCGTATGTCGAGACGCTCTCCTGATTTGCTATCCATGTGGTTCTGAAGCCGGCATCGTTGAATATTGTCACGAACGACTGTTCGTTATATGCTCTCTGAGGATTGAGGCTGTCGGCACGCGTCATTATTTGTGGAACGCTAGTGTGAGTGAAACACTCTTCACTGTATATGTCGGTAAGCATCACCAGATTGTTTTCCTTTATAAGATACGGTGTCGTCTCACGTTCATAGCCATTTATCTGAAGATGATCGCTACGCAACGACTCACCGATGACGAATACCACCACAAGAGAATCGCTGTCAGCGACTGACTCTGAAGTAAATGTATCACGCTGTTCTGCCGCCACATCTCTGATTTCGAAATATGTTTTAAAGGTATAATATATCGAATAAGGCATACGCTGTGCGAGTGGTCGCTTCAACTGAGGTATCAATGAGTTGGTCATAAATATTATGCCTACCGCGACAACAAGATGCAACAGCGGACGAGTAAAGCTTATCTTTTTCCATCTTACCCATACAATAGCGATTGATAAGGCAAGAGCGGAAAGCATCAAGAAAACCAGCGGCCAGCTCACCACCTGCATATTTGTCCTCAAGTCATTGATGAGCGCAAGCTCTATTGTCATAGGCGTAAGTGTGGCATTGACGGTATATCTGAAATATGTAAGAAAAGTACTGAATGTCACCAGCAGCGGAAAGGTCACAGCAAAGACATACTTATTTATTGAAAACAGATAAAGCAAGCCGAATGTACCAACAGCAATCGAGACCCACTGGAACGCAAGAACCAAGAAATCCTTCAAAGATGAATATGGCGAGTCGGAAAACTCAGAGAGAGTGAAGACAAGCGCATAAACGATAGTTATTATAATTACAAACAATAAAGGGATAAGTGTTTTCTTTATAGCAGATCCAGATATTTTCATTTCAATGACGTTTTATTTTAAGAAAAATCATACTAATTCATTCTTGCAAATTTAGGAAAACTTTTTTGAATATCTCGTTAAAAATTCTGTCAACTTATGAGCTTATGAGTTTGTAGACTTGTCGTCTTTTTTCCTATCTTTGCAAAAATTACAATCATGAATTGGAAAGCAATCTTAAAGAAATTTAAAAACAAGTATATCATTGCAACACTGATATTTGCAGTGATAATAATATTCGTTGATCAGTACAACCTCTTCTTCCAAGCAAAAAATCTCAGGAAGTTAAACAAAGCCAAAGACCAGGTTGAATATTACGAAAACGAAATAAAGAATAAACAGGAAGTCCTGGATAACCTCCATAAAGATTCAGCCTTGATGGAACGCATCGCTCGCGAGAAATACATGATGAAACGCGACAACGAGGTCATTTATATCATTGAAGCTAAAGAATGATTCTGAACTAAGACTTTTAACTATTGGCTTTTGAACTTATAATTATGCATTGTGAATTGTGAATTATGAATTCAAAAAAAATCATATTACCATTATTAATACTTATTTCATTTCTCTCTTCTTGTGAGAAGAAAGACAATTTCAACGGTTATACTCGCACTGTTGTCTATCGTCCTGGCGATTATGGTTCAAAATATTATCGCATCCCGACTGTGACAACCGCCAAAGACGGCAGCCTCGTCATCTTCACCGACAAGCGCAAGGAAAACGAAACCGACTTGCCTGAAGACATCGACGTGATATGCAACTACAGCACCGACGGCGGTCTGACATGGAGCGAACCGTATACCATCGCAAAAGGCTTCGGTTATATGGAAGGCTTCGGTGACTGCGCAGTGGCTCACACCAACGATGACAACGGTCTCATCGCCATATTCGTCGGAGGAAAAGGATTCTGGCAATCGACAGCCAACAATCCAAACAGAACATACAAGTCAATGAGTTACGACAACGGTCGTACATGGACAGAACCTGAAGACATAACACAATTCATCTTCGGTCATGAGTGCGAAGATAGCATCAGAAGCAAATGGCGCGCTTCGTTCTGCGCCTCTGGCAACGGGCTGCTTACCAGCAAAGGCAGAATCATGTTCGTGGCCTGCATACGCGAGACATCGGCATTTTCAATAAACAATTACGTCATATATTCCGATGACAACGGCGAAACCTGGAACGTATCAGAACGTGCTTCTGTCGGCGGCGATGAAGCCAAAGTCGTTGAACTCAACAACGGCGACATCTTGATGAGCATACGCACATCAGGAAAGAGATGGTACAACATCTCACACGACGGTGGCGTGACATGGAACGAGACACATTACGTATGGGAAGACCTTGCCGGTCCTGCATGTAACGGCGACTTGATACGTTATGACGAAAACACCTTGTTGCACAGTCTACCTACAGGCAACTCACGCCGTGACGTGGCGATATACATATCCGAAGACGAAGGCAAGACCTGGAACGAAGGCAAGATAGTAGTGCCACGTTACTCAGCATATTCTTCATTATGCGTACTGCCAGACAAGACAATAGGATTCTACGTAGAAGAAAGAGAAGTCGACACCACAAGTTATGAAATGGTGTTTTATAGATTCCCTATTGAGTATATAAGACAACAGTCTACGGACAACAGACAACAGGATTTTTAAAATTAGTTAAAAACCGTTGACTGTCGACAGTTGTCTGTTGACTTTTTAAGAAAAATACATTATCTTTGTCGGGTATTTTTTAACTTAAATCTGAAAAAACTATGAAAAAACTCTTTTTAGCATTAGGATTGGTTACAGTATTATTAGCTAGCTGCTGTAACAACAATCAAGGCGCACAAAAGTGCAATGGCAAAGCAGAACAAAAATGCGAACAAAAATGTGAAGGTCATAACCACGATGCTGCAGCTTGCAAGCACGAAGGCGAAGTAAAAGCTTGTCAAGGTCATAACCATGAAGCATGTGAAAAGAAATGTGAAGGCCAAAAGCCAGAAACATGCGAAAAGAAATGCGACAAAGCACAAAAATGCGAAGGTCAGAAACCTGAAGCTTGCCAAGGTCACAATCACGAAGCATGTGATCATCAACATGAGCACCAACATCAACATGAAGGCTGCAACCATCAACATTAATCAGCAAAATTATTTTGATGTAGCATAAAACAATTCATCATTTAATGTTTTATATAAGAAAGCGGATTTGTTCCGCTTTTTTTGTTAAATAATTTCAGTTTTTGGTTTTTCGTGTATAAAAAAAAATTAAATTTGCGTGTTAAAAAAGTGAAACTTGAAAAGTGAAGCTTAATTCAACTAATCATATCTAAAAAGTTAAACATTATGGCA
>JAZKYG010000014.1:0-12957 GCA_045612025.1 Bacteroidales bacterium | reverse complement strand
CCGGTGGTACAATGGTCATACGCCAACTCACCACATAAATTCGTAGACAAATGGACTGCTCCTATCATGGTCATCCACGGCGGCACCGACTACAGAATCTGCTTCACACAAGGAATGCAGGCATATAACGCAGCGGTATTGGGAGGCATACCTGCAGAGTTCTTATACTTCCCAGATGAAAACCACTGGGTCCTCAAGGCGCAAAACGGAATCCTGTGGCAAAGAAGATTCTTCAACTGGTTGGATAAATATTTGAAGTAATTAGGAATTTGGCGCCTGAACCCGACGGCAAAGTCGGAACGCCCAGATTATATAAATTTTTACTACATAAAAAAAAAGAACGATAAAACTTAATTTACCGTTCTTTTTTTATTCTAACAGCCAAAAGCCAACAATTATTTCTTACATCTCTTCTTGAATATCTTCTTTCTGAAGATGAATCCTGCCATGATGAGGAACAAGACTGCCAATACTATCAAGGTGATGACGCTTGCCTTAAATGACTGTGGAGCGTATCCTAAGATGAGCATGATTGGGAATCCAAGCACGATAGCTGGGAATGTCTGCAATACCAAGTTGTTAGCTGCAGGTGTCTCGAATTTAGGGTCGATTTCGCGGAGGAGAATCATACCGTTACTTGCTGTGCCAGTCAACATGCCGAACATGCTGAGGAATCCTTCGTTGACGTATGTTGGATATAAGTGTTTTGCAGCGGCTTTCAAATACCAGAATGTTGCAATAGCACCTAAGACGCATACTAATACCAATGGGAAGATGAATTCTCTTAAGTCGTTGAAGCTGATAGCTGCTGTACCAGCGACGATCATAACGTCGAAGCAGAATCCGCTGATACGGTTGAGCAAGTAGTTGTTTGTATATTCACGACTCATCAATTTGACTTTCTTGAATTTGCCAATCAAAGCTTTTGCTATCACGCCGAACAATGTTCCGAACAAGAAGTTAAATCCCCATAACATTGGTTTCAAGGTGTTTGTTCCGAAATCTCCGAGGTCCATCTTCTGGATTGAGTTGACGAAGAGATAAACCAAGAAGTAAACAAACAATACCAAACAAATCTGGATTGAGAACTTGTCGATTGATTCGCTGTCTGGAATCTCGTCTTCGCTTTGGTAATCGTCTAATGTATTTATTTGACGTTCTTCCATTTCCTGTACTGAAATGATACCTCTTCTACGCAAGACATTGAGATAGATAACACCGACGACGCTACCCACGATAAATCCTATCGCTGCTATTGAGAGACCGAAGTCAGCTCCAGCAAAGTCGATGCCTTGAAGTTGTGCTTGTCCGTGGTAAATGGTACCGAAGTTGAGCGCCTGTCCTGGACCTTGACCGTATCCCATTGGCAACAAGAGACCGCTGGCGTAGAAAATGACTTTTCCGAAGTGGAACAAAAGTATTGTTGCTCCGAGGCCTACCAATGCTTGAATTAAATATGTACTTGCTGTGAGTGTTCCGGTTTCGATGACGGTCATCGTAGAGGATTTTGATTCTATCTTGTTGTTTTTCAATGCGAGTGCCACGAAGCCTAAACCGAGTGCGTGGTATGTGATAATCTCCATTGATTGCTTGTTGACGATGTTTTCCATTCCTGGAATTGCCTTTAACACAAGTAAAAGTGCACCGCCTAATAATGCTGAAGGTATGAGAGATTTTCTTAAAAATGGAACTTTTCTTCTTAAAATGTTACCTGCTAATAATCCGATTGCGATAATACAGAATTGAAGCAGCCAACCCCAAGCTTCTGGAGTAGCGAACGACGTCATGACTTCAGCGTTCGCTGCGTTACATAGTGTCATTAAAATTTTCATAATTACTCGTTTTTTCAGACACAAAAATAGTAATATTTTTTACTAAACATAATTTTTATTTTGATTTTTTTGAAGATAATAAACGACATATTTTTAAAATATATTAGAGCATCAACTACATATAGTTTAATTATGAATTATGCATTATGAATTATGAATTGTTTTAGGGCGTTCCGGCTATCGCCGTCGGGCTTTACGCTATATCTTTTTCCGCTGCGCTCCAAAAGGATGCCGCTTCAATCCCTAACGCATTGGCGGCTACTAACTCCATGTCGCGAGCATTAACCTTTATGTACGGACGTGGCATGCCGCGTCCCTACTCCTAACTAATAAGGCGTTGCTTTATCCTATATTTGTTTCGCCATTTCAGGGCAGTTAAACAGCCAACAGCCTTAGCTCTTAGTTCTTAGTTCAAAAAAAGAGCCCTTGAGAATTTTAGAATCGAAAAAAAACAACAAAAAAGCGATTCTTCTCAAGGGCTGATGAAAAACGTTTCTGCATTGGGAGTGCAGAATGTTACGTCACAATTATTAATAAAACCGATGCAAAAGTAAATCCGTTTGAAACCGACGATTGATGAAAAATAAGTTTTCGGCAAATAATAACAAGTAAACGGATATAATGAAAAAAGTCGGCTTTAAACCGACTCTTTTTCTTTGGTCAAACATTTTTTTTCTAATGTGAAAAGCGCTGATATGAAACAAACCAAAAACAACAAAAAAACAAATTTGCAATATCAGCATTGTTTGATCCTAAACAACCAACCAATTTTGAGCAAATGTACAAAGGATTATACTAAAAAGTCATTAACAAATAAGTTAACGGCATAATTTAATAAGTTAAAGGGGTGTCTGATTTCCCAATAGAGAAAAAATGCCGAAATTTATCATTAAATTCCCCACTTTTATTGAAAGTTGTCACAGGAAGAGTTCAAGAGTTCAAACTTCTTACTTTGCCCTTTCTTCCAGCGCAATGATCAAATCTCTATATTTCGCAGCTTCCATAAAGTCAAGGTTCTTGACGGCTTTTTCCATTTCTTTCTTGGCTTCAAGTATAGCTTTCTTGATGTCTTTTTCTGACTTATAATTAATAGGTGTCTCTTCAGCCACAGATTTGACATTATCATCAAATGCAGGGTAATCCTTGTTTTTACCGAGTGTCTTGCTCATTGAGTTGTCAATCGACTTGATGATGGTCTTTGGCGTGATTCCGTGTTCTATGTTATAAGCCATCTGAATCTCTCTTCTGCGAGCAGTCTCATCGATGGTCTTACGCATTGAATCTGTGATTTTGTCAGCGTACATAATGACCAGACTGTCGGCGTTACGTGCTGCACGACCTGCTGTCTGCGTCAAGGAACGTTCTGATCTCAAGAAGCCTTCCTTATCTGCGTCCATAATAGCAACGAGTTGAACCTCTGGCAAGTCAAGACCCTCACGAAGTAAATTAACACCGACCAATACATCGAAGATACCGCTTCTCAATCCATTCATAATCTCAATTCTTTCCAATGTATCTACATCGGAGTGAATATATCTTGTATTGATATTCAAATTGTTGAGATAACGTGTCAGTTCTTCTGCCATTCTTTTTGTCAAAGTCGTGACAAGAACTCTTTGTCCTCCCTTCACTACCCTATGGATTTCGTTTATCAAGTCATCGACTTGGTTCTTGCAAGGCCTTACTTCAATTATAGGGTCTAACAGACCTGTAGGACGAATGAGCTGTTCAACATAAATGCCTTCTGTCTTTTGTAATTCGTAATCTGCAGGTGTCGCGCTTACGTAAACGGTCTGTCCTGTAAGTGATTCAAACTCATCAAATTTAAGTGGTCTGTTATCCAAAGCTGATGGCAATCTGAAACCATATTCTACCAAAGTCTGCTTCCTTGAACGGTCGCCGCCATACATGCCATGAATCTGCGGAACAGTGACGTGACTTTCGTCAATGATGGTGATGAAATCATCTGGGAAATAGTCGATGAGGCAGAAAGGTCGAGTTCCAGGTTCGCGACCGTCGAAGTAACGTGAGTAATTCTCAATGCCGCTACAATAACCGAGTTCTCTAATCATCTCTATATCATAGCAAACACGGTCTTCAAGGCGTTTTGCTTCTTCAAACTTTCCTATCTCCTTATAATATTCAACCTGCTTGAACATATCAAGTTGTATGTCGTTGGTGGCAGATTTTATCTTGTCTTTGGAAGTCACGAAGATATTGGCTGGGAATAATGTCAAACTTGACAAGGTCTCAATACGAGTTCCGTTTATAGGGTCGAATGACTCAATTTCTTCAATCTCATCATCCCAGAATATAACACGATAAGCGATATCGGAATAAGCAGGAAATATATCAACGGTGTCGCCTTTGACTCTGAACTTGCCGTGAGTGAATTCAATGTCATTACGACTATAAAGAGAATCAGACAGATGACGCAGGAAATCATCTCGTAGAATCTGTTTACCTACTTCAATATATATTACATTCTTTTCAAAATCTTCTGGGTTTCCTATGCCATAGATGCAAGAAACAGAAGATACTACGATAATATCTCTACGGCCAGAAAGCAATGATGTCGTTGCGCTGAGACGTAGCTTCTCTATATCGTCATTTATCGAAAGGTCTTTCTCGATATATGTATTTGTCTGAGGAAGAAAGGCTTCTGGCTGATAATAGTCGTAATATGATACGAAATATTCGACTGCGTTTTCAGGGAAAAACTGCTTGAATTCACTGTATAGCTGTGCTGCAAGGGTCTTATTGTGACTGAGTATCAATGCAGGACGATTCAATTCAGCAATCATATTCGCTATAGTGAATGTCTTTCCGGATCCCGTCACACCCAAAAGTGTCTGATACCGCTCTCCATTCAATATTCCTTGTTTAAGTTGCTCTATGGCTCGCGGCTGGTCGCCTGTAGGCTTGAAATTAGATGCCAGTTTGAAATTCATCGCTTCTCCTCCATACCTTTGTTAATATTAAATCTCAACGTCAAAGGATAATGATCCGAAGTGGTTTGTTTAATTCTATTGTAATCAACAACTTCTATATAATCATTATACCAGAAATAATCAATTCTCAACAAAGGAAGCGCTCCGCAATATGTCTTGCCGATTCCTCTTGAAGCGGTGATAAATGCATCTTTCAGACCTGCATTCTTCATCTGATTATATGTATATGACATCGGAGTGTCATTGAAATCGCCGCATATGATGATAGGTGTTCCGTCATCAGGTAGTTTATTCAATAGGATTTCAATGTTTTTAGGTCTTAATCTAAATCCTTTTGTCAACTTTGAGACAACTGATTTGCCTGATGTTTCAAAGTCCTTGACGATACCTTGTGGATCATTGATATCTTCTATTTCCTGAAGTGAAATGCCAAATGAATTCAGATGACAATTCACAATATAAAATGAATTATCTTTATTTATATGAACTTTCTTAATGTCGGCGAATTTGCTTACGCTCTCATTATCAAATGATTTTATATCTTCTAATGGAAATTTTGAAAAGTAACTATTTCCATTGGTTTTATTGAACTTATAGTATTTGTAGCCAATTGTTTTTGAGAATTCTAAAGCGCTGTTATTTGGCCATGAACCTGATTCTTGAAGGCATAAGATGTCAGGATCTTGTTCTTTGATAAGGTTGGCTAATTTTTCTTTGACTTTGGTAATGCTGTTTACATTAACTTTATAATCTCTAAATACACCTACATTGTAAGTCATTACTTTGATGGTGTCAACGCTCTCTTTTTTATCTCCGAATGAGTATGATTTGATGAAACCTGGTACTGAAAATAACAAAGCGACAATAGGAATCAGTAATGTTCTTCTTGATTTTAGAAGGATTAAGATAATAAGAATGATTGTGTTAGCGAAGATTATCATCCAGAATGCAAGTCCGAAGAATGCTGTCCATACAAAGACAGATGGATTTATGAATGGACATAACGCACATAAGAATGCAGCTAACAAGGCTGCTATTCCGCAGATGCCTATTATAGCCTTCCCGAATCCTTGTAAAAACGTATTTCTCCTTGCCTCTTTTTCCATTACCTCTTGCTTTGTCTGAATAAAAATTCCTTTTCTTTATCGCTTAAACTAGCATATCCGTTTTTAGCTATCTTATCAAGAATTCTATCTATTTCTTCTTGATTCATAGCGCGTTCAGCATTGTACTGTTCGTCGCTTTTAGGCCTTTTATGATAGTTTTCTGAGTTTACGGTCTTGACTCTTATCTTGGTTCTTTTCTTGAAAATCTTGTAGATGTCGAAGTCGTTTTTCAACATATAAGCATATAAGAATCCCCATAATGCACCTCCGAGATGTGCTATATGACCACCTGAATTTCCTTTTGTGATGCTTAAGAAGTCAATGACAACGAATACAATAGCGACCCATTTCATCTTGACTTGTCCTAATAAGAATAGGTTTAAGGTATAATCAGGACGATATGTAGCAGCGGCTATCAAAATGGAAAGTACCGATGCAGAAGAACCTAATGCAAATGCATGACCTTTCATGTTTTCAAAGACAGGAAACGCATTGAAAGCCAATATGAAAAACAATGCTCCGAATAATCCGCCGAAGATGTATGTCAACAATAATTGCTTCTCTGAGAAATATTGGAGGAATATCTTACCTCCATAATAAAGCATTAACATATTAAAAAACAGATGTCCGAACTGTTCTTGAAGGAACATGTAAGTGAATATGCTCCAAGGTTTTTCTGCCAATGCTGAAATATCTGATGGCACAGCAAACAATTTCGTTACGAAAGAAATGTCACTGATATTAAAAAGCCAGGTAAACACACTGATAAATACGCATATAATCCATATTGCCACATTGATTAGCATCAATCTAGACAATATGTTTTTCTGCAAGAAGAAGTTTTTAAGTCCGTATAACAGATTACCTTGTAATGGTCTCATATTAATAAAGGTTTCCTTTCTTTTTCCAATAAAGAATCAATATCAATCCGAAGAGCATGCCTCCGAGATGTGCAAAATGTGCCACATTGTCAATACCTTTGAAGCCAGCAAACAACTCGATGATACCGTAAAGCAGCACAAACCATTTGGCTTTGATTGGAATGGCGAAATAGATATATAATGTCGAATTAGGGAACATCATGCCGAAAGCGAGCAATATGCCGTAAACCGCTCCTGAAGCACCGACGGTTGTCAGCAAATTCAGGTATTCTGCCATAGGTATGATATGTCCTCCCATATTTACATTCGTATAACCTTGTAATGTTGTAGCATATTGAATATACTGCACTAGTTCTTGTACGAGTCCTGCTCCTATTCCGCAGACGAAGTAGAAAAGCAGAAATCTGTTTGGACCCCAGATGTTTTCAAGTGTATTACCGAACATCCAAAGCGCGAACATATTAAAGAAGAGGTGCGCGAAGTCACCATGCATAAACATATAAGTGACAAGTTGATACGGTTGGAAATCAGATGCTCCTATATAATGTAAGCCGAGATAATCCTTGAGGTCGATGCGCAATACAACATCGGCGGCTATGGTTGCCAAGAAAAATAAGACATTTATTATCAAAAGGTTTTTCACTACCATCGGCAGAACCGAAAAACCGCTTGGTCTAAAATTGTTCATATCAACTTAAACGTGTTTTTAATTCATTAACATTCAGTATAGTGTATATTTTCTTTCCATCTGGAGAGACCTCTGAAACAGCACATGCGAAAAGTCTGTCGATAAGATCCTGCATCTCAGTTGGCGACAATGTCTGTCCTGCTTTTATGGCTAACTGTGAAGCTAAAGATCTCGCTAGATTAAGTTTCTTATCTAACTTCAAATCAACGAGATTTGTTTTATACATCTCCAAAATCTTTTCAAGCAATGCCACAGCGTCATTGTTCTTGCTGTCGGCTGGAGTTCCGTTGATGATGAAAGTCGTGTTGTTCATCTGTTGGATTCTAAAACCGATTTTTTCCAAATCAGGATTTATCTCTTTCAACAAAGATGCGTCGTTTGGACTTAATGTAATATGTTGTGGGAATAACTCCTGTTGTGATGCTTCTGTGTTGTTCTCTATCTCTCTGAGATACTTTTCATAAAGCACTCTCTTATGTGCAAGATGCTGATCTACAACAAGAAGTCCAGATTTCATAGTTGTTACAATATAAGTCTGTTGTAACTGTAAGTAAAGATTCTTGTTATCGACGACAGTAGTTGTTGTCACATCATCGAAATTGCTGATTTTATTTATGTTACTTGCAACGGTATCGTTATTGTCTTCATACAATATCTTCCAGTTTCCTGAAGAATGACGTGTCTGAGGCTGCGTCTTGAAAGGATTGAAACTTGGATTGAAGTCTATTTTAGGCTCTATTACAGGACGATCCATTCTGCTGGCCTCGCCGAAGTCTATTCCCAAATCCGGAGTGACATCGAAATCCAACATCGGAGCTAAGTTGTTCTGTCCTATGGCTTTTCTCACAGCGGAATGAAGTATCGCATACACCAGCTTGACATCTTGGAAATTCACTTCAGTCTTTGTTGGATGAATATTGATATCTATTTCCTTTGGATCTATGTCAATATCAATGAAATAACCAGGGAAACAATCTTTAGGAATGAGTTCCTGATAAGCATTTTCTATTGCGTGATGCAGATAAGAATGCTTTATAAAACGCTTATTTACAAAGAAATACTGCTCGCCACGAGTCTTTTTCAAAAACTCAGGCTTAACGATGAAACCGTTTATTGTTGCAGTCTCTGTTTCCTGTTGTACCGGCAATAGCCTTTTATCGTAATCTTTTCCGCAAAGTCCTACTATTCTTTGTTTTAGGTTTCCTTTTGGCAAGTGGTAAAGCTCTTTATCGTTGTGAGAAAGCGAGAAACCAACTTCAGGATGCATCATTGTTACGCGGAAGAATTCTTCAGTGATATGACGCATTTCAACCTCGTTGGATTTCAAGAAATTACGACGAGCCGGTATATTGAAAAACAGGTTTTTAACAGTGAAATTGGTTCCAACAGCCATTGGCTTTGGCTCTTGTTCTTTTACCACAGAACCTTCGATAAGTATTTTAGTTCCCAATTCGTCATCTGCGCGACGTGTCATCAGTTCCACCTGAGCAACAGCTGCTATACTTGCGAGCGCCTCTCCTCTGAATCCCATGCTGCGTATAGCAAAGAGATCTTCAGCTTTTCTTATTTTAGATGTCGCATGACGTTCAAAACACAGACGAGCGTCTGTCTCAGACATGCCGCAACCATTGTCGATAATTGTAATCGCTGTTCTGCCAGCGTCTTTGATGAATAAATCGACTTGTGTCGCACCGGCATCAATGGCGTTTTCCATCAACTCTTTAACGACAGAAGCAGGACGTTGTATGACCTCACCTGCCGCTATCTGATTGGCTACTGAATCGGGTAATAACTTAATTATATCGAAGGACATAAATCTTGATTTTATTTTCCTAAACTAAGGAACATTTGAATAAAATTATCTACTAATGGGGTTCCGAAAATGATGTATGTAAATAAAGCCATGATTCCAAAGAACACAATGAATCTCATTCCCTTGAAACCGATTTTGACTCTCTTTTCTTTCACTTCTTCTGGTTCGTAACCGAAACCTGTTCTGATTCTCATTCTACGTTTCTCATACTCAGATAGTTTTGAGTCAAGACCCATAGATGCTTTCTTCTTTTCCAATGCTTCTTGATTAGGATCGAAGTGACGAGGTATGTAATTGAACTTCCTTGGTTTTGGTGTGTGAAATATGTAAAAACCCATAACTTTTCGTTTTAAATTAAGCGTACAAAGATAATTATTTTTTCTGACTTCTTGTCCTTTGAACTATGGCTTTTTTTGTATCTTTGACGACAATTAATTTTAAGATTTTTTGTTAAAAACAATGGAAAAAAACAGTATTCTTAATAAATATATATTCGTTTTATTTTCAATGGTTTATATGTTGTTTTCATGCAACGGCGTTCACAAAGTGCAATCAGACACCGAGGAAATAAACGACACATTGAATATTGTTAAATATGCCCAAAATTTTGAAGTATATCCATTTGAATCTGGTTACAAAATTGTCATCAATAATAATTCGTTGGAAAACAATGAATTCTATCTGTTTAACGATACGGTCAACATTCCAGAAAGTGTTTCCACCAAACAAATAATCAGAACTCCGATAAAGTCAGCAGTTGCTTTTTCATCTACACAATGGTCTGTGTTTCAAAAACTTGGCGAAATTGATAAAGTCAAAGGTATTTTGGAAAGCAATTACACAGCAAACAATGAGATTTTAAAACTCGTTGCCGAGAAAAAGATGCTCGATGTCGGTATGTCGACAAATGTTGATGTTGAGAAAATCATTCACTTGCAACCAGAAGTTATTTTGGTAACGCCATATCCTACTGTTGATTATTCTCGTTTGGAGGAATTAACGAACTCCACTTTAGTTGCCTTCCCTGATTATCTTGAGAGTCATCCTCTCGGACGCGCAGAATGGATGAAGGTGGTCGGACTTTTATGCGGGATGGAAGATATTACAAACCAATGGTTTAATGATGTCGTAAGGCGTTATGAATCTTTGTCTTATAAATGTTCAGGTGTTGAAGAAAAACCTACTGTGTTTTCTGATTTGCCTTTTGAAAACCAATGGTATGTTCCTGGCGGAAACAGTTATATCGCAAAGATATTTTCTGACGCTGGCGGCGATTATATCTGGAAAGACAACGAATCGACTGGAAGTCTGCACATTGACGCAGAGAGTGTTTTGCTAAAGGCGCAGCAGACCGATTTCTGGAGAGTCATCAATTCTTCAGATGTTCCATTTACCTACGAAAGACTTAAAAACGAAAATGAATTATATCCGCTTTTTAAGGCTTTTAAAGAAAAACAATTGCTTGTATGCAATGTGAGAGAAAGCGGATATTTTGAGAAATCACAATACGAACCAGATGTCTTATTGGCTGATTTTATCTATCATTTTCATCCGGAATTATTAACAGATGAGTGGGAAAACTATTCTCCTACTTACTTCAAGCGATTACTTAAATAATGACTCGTAATAAAATAAATATCAGTATTTTAATAGCTATAATATTTTTAGGAATATTATTGTTTTTCCTTAATTTGTTTGTCGGTTCAGTCACGATTCCATTTGCCGATTTGTTCAACGTGTTTTTCGGTTCAGAAACCAATCAGACAGTATCGACAATTGTCTTTGACTACAGACTTCCACAAGCTGTGACGGCATTGTTTGCAGGAGCTGCTTTGTCGGTCGCAGGTCTTTTGATGCAGACATTATTCAGAAATCCACTTGCAGACCCTTCGATGCTAGGTATCAGCAGCGGCGCTGGATTAGGAGTCGCGATAACAATCTTATTAACGGGCATTTTCGGAGGTTCTGCTCTTTCTACAATGGGAATATGGTCAAACCTCGGAGTGAGTTTGGCGGCATTTGTAGGCTCGACATTAGTTTTAATGCTGATACTAGGTTTCAGCAGCCGCGTTAGAAACATGACTACCTTGATTATCATCGGTTTGATGGTTTCTTATCTCGCAGGTTCATTGACAGATATAATGAAATTCTTCAGCATGAAAGAAGACATCCACGCTTTCGTAATTTGGGGAATGGGATCGTTTTCCGCCGTCGGAACAAGTAAAGTGATGTTTTTCTCGATAAGTATTATGCTTGGATTGTTCGCAAGTTTGTTTATGTCTAAAAACCTAAATATCATACTTCTGGGAGATTTGTATGCGGAGAACTTAGGCGTTAACGTGAAGAGAAACAATCTGTTTATAATTCTCGTTTCTGGTTATTTAACTGCTATTGTGACAGCCTATTGCGGTCCGATAGCTTTCTTGGGATTGGCAATACCGCATTTGACACGGTTCATATTTAAAACCAGCGATCATAGGATTTTAGTTCCTGCTGTTATGCTTATTGGAATGGTTGTCAGCTTATTATGCAACTTGGTTGCAAGGATGCCGGGTTTTGAAGGCAATCTTCCTATCAATGCCGTAACTGCTTTCATAGGAGCGCCTATCGTAATTTGGGTTATTTTGAGAAAAAGATAAAGTGTTTGATTTTTAATGATATAAAAATGGAAGTTTTAAGAACTAAGGATTTACATATTGGTTATAAAGACAAAGCCATCCTGCCTCCTATCAACGTTAGTTTGGGAGAAGGTAGCTTGATTGCTTTGATTGGACCTAATGGTGCTGGAAAATCGACGCTTTTCAAGACATTGACAGCTCATATCAAACCCATAAGCGGCATTGTTGAGTTGTTCGGGAAAGAGCTTTCAGAGTATTCTGCAAAAGAGAAAGCCATGTTGATAGGTCTGGTTCTTACCGAGCGACCTGACGACATGTTTTTAAAGGTATATGATGTGGTCGCGAGTGGACGATGTCCGTATACAAATTTCTTCGGAAAGATAGAAAAAGAAGATGAAAATATAATTCAAGAGTCACTTGAGATAGTTGGTATAAAACATTTGAAAGACAGATATTTCAATACTTTAAGTGACGGAGAAAAACAAAAGGTGATGATTGCAAAGACATTGTCACAAAATACTCCTATAATATTTATGGACGAGCCTACTGCATTCATCGATTATCCAAGTAAGATTGAGTTGTTTTCACTGATGAAAATGCTGTCTAAAGAACGTAATAAGACCATTATCTTTAGTTCTCACGACTTGGAACTATTGTTGCGTTATACTGATGACCTTTGGCTTATTTCTAAAGGAAAAGAACTCATTTCAGCAAAGAAAGAAGAATTGCTTGGAAACAGTATTTTGAAAGAATATTTTAACCTTAAAGAAGACATTAGAATCTGATGGAATATATTTTTGAATTGAAGATGAAAGTCCGCGACTACGAATGTGACGGACAAGGAATTGTAAATAACGCTAATTATCAGCATTATGCTGAACATACACGCCATGAATTCATAGAATCGAGAGGCGTTAAATTCGCTGACTTGCACGAACAAGGCATCGATCCAGTCGTGGCTCGCATCTCATTGACATACAAGACTCCATTAAGAGGCGGCGATGAATTCATCAGCAGACTTAACGTCAAAAAAGAAGGAATAAGATACGTTTTCTATCAGGATATATA
>JAZKYG010000013.1:0-2013 GCA_045612025.1 Bacteroidales bacterium | reverse complement strand
GTTTCTTCAATGACTTGTAAATGATGTCGTTGACTAAAGTGGATTTTCCTGAACCGCTGACGCCGGTCACGACGGTCAATATATTTAAAGGTATCTTGATGTTGATGTTTTTCAAGTTGTGTTCCATACAACCGACAAACTCGATGGCGTTGTTCCACTTGCGACGTCGTGCAGGAACCGGGATTTTCTTCTCACCTGAGATATATTTTGCCGTCATAGACGCCACGGGGGTGACGTCTCTACGTGAATCCATCATATCCTCAATATTTCCTTCGAAAACGACTTCACCACCATTGACGCCTGCGTAAGGTCCTATATCTATAATGTGGTCTGCCGCGCGTATTATCTCTTCGTCGTGTTCAACCACGATGACGGTATTTCCGATGTCGCGTAATCTTCTTAAAACCTTGATGAGACGTTGTGTGTCGCGTGAGTGAAGTCCGATGCTTGGCTCATCTAATATATAGGTGGAGCTGACGAGGCAGCTGCCTAATGATGTCGCGAGGTTTATTCTCTGTGACTCGCCGCCGGATAGTGTGTTAGCGGCGCGGTTTAATGTGAGATATTCTAAACCTACTTCAATCAGAAAGTTAAGACGGTTGCGGATTTCAGTCAAAAGACGTTCTGCAATGTCGTGTTCGGCTTTTGTCAAGGTGAGATTGTCGAAGAATGTCTTTACATCTAACAACGACATCTCGCATAATTCAGTGATGCTCTTGCCGTTTATCTTGACATAACTTGATTCTTTTCTGAGACGTAATCCGTTGCATTCAGGACATGTGGTCTTGCCACGATAGCGTGAAAGCATTACACGATATTGAATCTTATATGATTGTGCTTCAACCTCTTTGAAGAAGTCTTCTATGCCTCCGAAATATTTGTTTCCTTTCCAAAGAACGTCTTTCTGTTCCTGTGTGAGTTCGTAATAAGGTTTGTGGATAGGGAAGTCGAAATGACGTGCGTTCTTGGCCAACAGGTCTCTCCACGCGCTCATCTTATCTCCGCGCCAGCAAGCGACAGCGTTGTCGTAAATTGATAATGACTTGTCAGGAATGACGAGGTCTGGGTCGATGCCGATGATGTTACCGAATCCTTCGCATTTAGGACAAGCTCCGTAAGGGTTGTTAAATGAAAAGAGGTGTGTCGTCGGTGTCTCGAATGTTATTCCGTCTGCTTCAAATCGTGATGAGAAAAGGTGTTCTGTAGGGACGTGGCTTGCTGCGTCATTGTTGTCAACCAGTATGATACAACTGTCGTTGCCTTCGTAGAAAGCGGTCTGCACAGAGTCGGAAATCTGTGGAATCGATTCAGAAGTCTTGTCGTTGACCTTCATTCTGTCAATCAGAATTCTGACATTATTAATATTGTCGAAGTTTTTCTCTTTGATATAATCCTCGATTCTCACCATCTTGTTATCGATGAGAAGACGGTTGAAACCTTGTTGAAGCAGAGTGTTGAAATGCTCGTCGGCTTTTCTTCCTTCAGGTATTATTATAGGTGACAAGATATATACGGCGCGACCTTTTTGTTCAAGGATGAAATCGATTACGTCGTTGATTTGGTGACGTTTGACTTCAACGCCTGAGACAGGAGAGAAGGTGCGGCCTATTCTTGCGTAAAGAAGCTTGAGGTATTCATATATTTCGGTGCTTGTTCCTACCGTCGAGCGAGGGTTGCTTGAGTTGACTTTCTGCTCGATGGCGATGGCAGGAGAGAGACCGGAAATGAGGTCGACATCGGGTTTTGTCATACGTCCTAAAAACTGTCTTGCGTATGCGCTCAGACTCTCCACATAACGGCGCTGACCTTCGGCATAAATCGTGTCGAATGCCAATGACGACTTGCCTGAACCAGACAATCCCGTTATGACGACGAATTTGTTTTTAGGAATGCTTAAACTGATGTTTTTTAAGTTGTTAACCCTTGCACCTTGTATGTCGATATATTCTAGCTTCTTCATTTTTGCCTGAAAAAATATGTCCTTGAAAAAATTGCACGAATTTACAAAAAAAA
>JAZKYG010000012.1:0-3078 GCA_045612025.1 Bacteroidales bacterium | reverse complement strand
ACGCATGCTTTTCGTAACTCTATAACCCATTATTCTTTCTTTTTCGGCTTGTTTTCTTGCCTCTTTTTTAGAGATATTACCATCATTAGTATCATTAGTGATGGATAACAATGTTGGTTGAGCAACGGCAATTTGAGATACCGGTTTGGCTACAAGTGGACTTGATGCTATACATAACATCATTGCGCACAGAAATACAATTATTCTTGACTTCATAACTTTGTGTTTGTTAATATTGATAATCTTGAAAAATATCGCTTGACAAATATATTATTTTTTTATGAAGAAAAAAATATAACGTAATTTTTTAATTCAACTATAAGTTTGGAGTTCAAAGTTCAAAAAAAGAAGCGCCACTTTAACAGCAGCGCTTCAACTTATAGTCTTGTAGTCTTGTTGACTTATTGTCTTATTTTGTTGCTTCTTCAAGCCATCTTACCATGCCGAACATGATAGCCATTGAAACTAAACAGATTCCTGCGAATACTGCCCAGCAGATCCATTGGTGTGGGAATGTGTTAAGCATTGTTACGCCTATAGCGATGAACAAGTTACCGATAGCTGTAGCGGTAAGCCACAAACCTTGGCAGATACCTTGTAAGTGCTTAGGAGCAACTTTTGATACGAATGATAATCCGAGAGGAGAGATGAATAATTCAGCTACTGTCAAGAAGAAGTAAGTCAAGATTAATACTAATGGACTTGCTTTCATTGATTCTTTAACAGCGTCTGCTAAGCCTCTGAATTCTTCGCCTGATGGATAGTTGTTTGCCATTGCAATACCAGCTAAGAAGATATAAGCTGTAGCTGTGATTAACATACCGATAGCGATTTTACGAGGAGTTGAAACTTCTCTACCTTTTCTTGCTAATGCTGCGAAAGCCCACATGATAATAGGAGTCAATGTGATGACGAAGAATGGGTTGATACATTGCCAGATTTCTGGTGGAATTGCGTTTGTCAAAACGAAGTCACGAGCGAAAACTGAGAGTGATTGTCCGTTTTGGTGGAATGCGAACCAGAAGAATGCTGCGATACCTAATACTGCGAAGAGAGCGTATAATCTTTGTCTGATTTCTTTTGCGTTAGCTGCAAGTTCTTCTTGTGTATATTCTACAACTTGTTTCTTTTCTTTCTTTGCAGGATTTGGGAATTTATTTCTTGAGATGATGAAAATTGTCAATGACAATAACATAGCTACAACGGAAGCGATGAATGAGAAGTGAACGCCAGTGTTGAAGATGTTGAGGTAGTTGCTGCAGAAATCACCTAATTGTTCAGCAGGAACAGCAGTTGCGTTGATTTGTACGTCTTGAACTAATTTTGTCAAGTTGTCCATGTCAGTTTCTGAAGCTTTGTTTTCCAAGAAATTGTGGCATAAACGTGGAAGGTCTGAGTTGTAAACGAGACCTTTTGTCTTTAACCACCAGCTTCTTAATAAAGGAGCAACGAAAGGAGCAATAACGCCACCGATGTTGATAAATACGTAGAAAATTTGGAAACCTGAGTCTCTCTTGTCTTTTGCTATTTTAAGAGCTTCTGGACCTTTCTTAGCTTCTTCTGCTTCGAAGTTGTCGTACATCTGACCAACGATAGCTTGTAAGTTACCTTTGAATAAACCATTACCGAAGGCGATGAGGAACAAAGCGAAGCATGTGAATACTAATACCATATTAACGCCAGGTTGTGCGCTGAAGATAGGTATTGAAAGTAAGCCATAACCTATAGCCATCACGAGGAGACCTGCCATGATAGTGCCTTTGTAATTTTGAATGCGGTCAGCAATCATACCGCCTGGCAAGCCGAGAACGTAAATTAAGAAATAGAATACAGCGTAAATCCAGCCTGCTGCTGCGTCGCTGATACCGAATTTTGAACAGATGAAAAGGAGTAAAACAGCGTTCATGATGTAGTAACCGAAACGCTCGCCCATGTTACTGATAGCAGCAGCAATGAGTCCTTTTGGATGTTCAGCTTTAGCTTTTCTTACATAGAAAACTAAGAATGGGATAACAACAATAAGGATGGCAAAAAGGATTACCAAAGGTCTGTTGTTTGCCCACAGATTTTGAAAGCCTGTCATAATGTTAAAAATTTTAATTAATAAATGATTTAGTTCGTTTTCAATAAAGAACTTTAAAATTCTAGAATTCTAAAATTTTAGAGTTTTTCAAGGTTGGCAAAGATAAGAAAATTTTTTGAATTTCAAAGAGGTATTTTGTCTTGACTGCGCTAGATTATTGTTAAACAAAAGAAAAAGGCTGCGTTGAGCTTTCGGTGACTGCTGATTGTCAGTATCGTTGATGGGATGGCATACATGACAGCTCACGGCAAAAAAAATCTGATGTCTGTTGTCCGTTGTCTGTTGTCTTTTTTTTATATTTGCAAGTTCTAAATATAAAAATCATAAAAACAAGATATACATGGAAATCAGTAGCAAATACAGTCCACAGGATACCGAAGGCAAATGGTATCAACATTGGTTAGACAAGAATTACTTCCATTCTACACCAGACGAACGCGAACCTTATACAATCGTTATCCCTCCACCAAATGTGACAGGCGTTCTTCACATGGGTCACATGTTGAACAACACAATCCAAGACGTTCTCGTACGTCGCGCTCGTATGCAAGGCAAAAACGCTTGCTGGGTTCCTGGCACTGACCACGCTTCTATCGCTACTGAAGCTAAAGTGGTTAACAAACTCGCTCAACAAGGCATCAAGAAAACAGACCTCACTCGTGAAGAATTCCTCAAGCACGCTTGGGACTGGACTCACGAACATGGCGGAATCATCTTGAAACAGCTCCGTCGCCTCGGCGCTTCTTGCGACTGGGAACGCACTTCCTTCACAATGGACGAAACACGCAGCAAGAGCGTCATCCACGTCTTCTGCGACTTATATAATAAAGGTCTCATCTACCGCGGAGTCCGCATGGTCAACTGGGACCCTGCTGCTCTCACAGCTCTCAGCGATGAGGAAGTAGTATATAAAGAAGAACATAGCAAACTCTTCTACTTACGTTATAAAATTGAAGGCGAAGACGGATATGCTATCGTGGCTACAACACGTCCTG
>JAZKYG010000011.1:0-3598 GCA_045612025.1 Bacteroidales bacterium | reverse complement strand
ATCTGCTGCCGCAATCGGAATATACTGAAGCACCATTTCATAGACGCAGTAATCACAGAGTTCCTCCGGAAGATAATATTTGCAAGTTCCATAGTCTGGATGCATTATATTAATAAAGGTAGCTGTTTCTGCAGATATATAAATCCACATCTGGCCTGTTCTTGGCTTCTTGATGATCTGCGTTGCTCTGTTGCCTGTGAATTTAAGTCTAAGCCTCTCCTGCTCGTTGATATTCTCAGTCGATATCTTTATCAAGGCCATCGGCTGCTCATTGCCGTCTGTATATTCTTCCTTGTCCTCGATGACACCTCCCGGAACATATTTGAATGAACCATCCTTAACCTGAAGCTGCGAGAAGGCGTTTAATGAAACAAATACAAAAAATAACAGTAAAATCTTCTTCATAATCTTATAATTCGTAAAGTTACAAAGGTAAAATATTTTATCTTCAACACCTAATGTTCTCACGACTTTTTATAAAATATAAAAAAAATAGTTGGCGAAATATCACCAACTATTTTTTGTCATTTGACATTATTTATTCTTATCCTTTTTCTTAGAGAATCCTATACCTATTTTAAACTCCATAAATTCAAAGTCTTTAGTGGTATTAAGATCTGTTGAGATGACAAAGTTCTTAAGATTGAACTGCAAACCGCCATTAAGGAGCAATCCATTATAATTTATATCTTTAGAATTAGATGATTTGTACCACTCTTCATTCACAGCTTGGTTTAAAGTAGTATACATAGCATAACCACCACCTAACTTAAGATATATCGGACCATAAACCTTGAACATCAAGCCTGCTGTAGCTGACAGTCTGGAATTGAGTTGCTTGTCTGTAAATTCAACAACATCTGAAGGCAGTTCTTCATATTTTGTCAGGAACTGATTTACACCAGTCTGATACTCGCCATCGACAATATCGAAATTTGTCAATAATGAAATATGCCAACCTACTTTTTTATAAGAACCCCAACTGATACCATAAGAATTCAACCCTTGTAATTGAGAAGCATTGAGAGTAAAGAACTTCATTCCATTACTGATAAACTCATCAATAGACTCTTTAGTCGGTCTGAAATAGAAATGTGTTTGCCCATCTTTAATAATGTACAAACTCCTTACATCTGTCTTACGATTTCTTTTCACCATAACTTCATGATTTCCTATTGGCATATCATATTCTAATGGAGAACGTCCTTTTTTGATTCCATCGATATAAATGTCATCGCCTTTTTTATTGGATTCAAAAGTCACTAACTGACCAATATATAATGTGTATTCATTTACATCATCATCTAGCACACTGATTTTATGCGTATTTTCCAGTTCTTTCTCTCTCACAATCTTTACTTTATGATCACCATAGTAAATATATTTAGTAAGAGGTGTCTTTCCAAAGTATTTGCCATCGACATAAACCTTATCGCCTTTGTCGGTGGTTTTGATTGTAACTTTCTTACCTAATTCCACTTTCAATTCTTTAAGGCCATCATCTTCAACAGCAACAGTTCTTTCATAAACGTATTTGCCTCTTGTAATTTTAAGTTCGTGTGTTCCATAAGAAAGTTTCGCTGTACATGGAGCTTTTCCTATTTTTTCACCATCGATATAGACCTTATCTTTTTCACTATCTGTAACGATTTGCATTTCTTTACCAACGAAATACTCTACTGTATCATTTGCAAAAAATACATCGAGTTCGTTTATCACATTATATTTGTCTCTAACAGCTTTGATGGTGTAAACATCGTGTGTCAGATATAAAGTCTGAGGACTATTGCCTATATATCTATCATTAACAAACAAACTATCGCCGCTTCTATCTGTCATGATGAAGACTCTCTTTGAATCAGCAAATTTTTCTTCTAAAACCAAGGTGTCGTTTTCTTCAATATTAACATTCAATGTAATATCAGCTTTAGCTTCTTTCTTAAGAACAAACTCATATTCGCCGATAAGAAGATTTTCAGCAAAAGGAGTCTTTCCAAGATATTTGTCAGCAACATATACAGATGCGCCAGAAGGTATTGTTGATAGCTCTAATCTTCCATAGAGAGGTGTTGGCAAACCTAATAAAATTGTGTCATTGCCTCCTTCTTGTTGTACGTTAGCTTGTAAAGAGAATGGTTTGTGACTTATCTTTCTAGCTTCGAAGATATGAGAACCGTAAGAGACATTGCCAAACCAACTTCCTACGCCTTTGAATTCGTTATCAACATAAATGTCTGAATTATCTTCTGCTTTTACTGTTATGTTCTTGACATTAGAAATCATAGTTACATCCACTGTCACTGTATCATAGCCAAAGACTTCGAAATCGTAATGATATGGTTCATATTCATCTTTGAAGACAAGCATCTTATGTTGACCGATATTCATTTTAACCGATGAGATCGGAGTGTTACCTACATGCTTGTTATCGACGAATACTACTGCATTTTCTTCTGGCGAAGAAGTGACATTTAAGATACCGTAAGCTGCCTGCATCTTAATATCCACAACTACAACATCTCCCGATGTCATTGTATCGTTTCCGTTTACAAGGCGATACATATCACATTCCACTCTCCATGTATAAGGCTCGCCTACATTCAATAATTTTGAAACTTTGTTAATGCCAACAAATTCATCATTGATATAAATCATTGAATTTTGCTGATCTGTGTTAATGTTTAGATAATTGATTTCTGGAACAATTTCATTTTCCACTACGGCCAAAGAATCTTCAACAACTTCTTGAGCCAATGATGGCAACGATAACAACACCATCAAAAAAAGTATAATTTTTTTCATAACTTATTTGTTTTTATGTTAGACTATTTTTCTACAGCTGTTTGGAATCACCTACAAAAATATAAAAATAATAAAAAAGACAGCCCGAAAGCTGTCTTTTTCCACCACATATTTATTGTTTTTTTATTATTCCATGTTTGTATAGACTGATTGTACGTCTTCGTCGTCTTCTACTTTTTCGAGGAATTTTTCGATTGCTTCAACGTCTTCTGCTGAGAAGCTTACAGGGTTGTTAGGGAAACGTTGTAAGTTAGCTTTCTTAACATTGATGCCGAGTTTTTCCAATGCTGTCTGCATTGTACCGAATGCTGTCCATTCTGACAAAGCGATTACGCCTTCTTCTGTTGCTTCGATTTCTTCGAGACCTGCGTCGATGAGTTCGAGTTCGATTTCTTCAACGTCCATGCCTTCTGGCAATTCGAGTTCGAAGACAGCTTTACGGCTGAACATGAATTCTAATGAACCTGATGGAACTAAAGAACCACCACATTTGTTGAAGTAAGAACGTACGTTAGCAACTGTACGTGTTGTGTTATCTGTAGCACATTCTACAACGACGAGAACGCCAGCTGGACCTTTACCTTCGTAAACGATTTCGACCATGTCGGCAGCGTCTTTCGCTGTAGCTCTCTTTATAGCAGCATCGATATTATCCTTAGGCATGTTTTCTGCCTTAGCATTGATGATAGCTTGACGCAATCTTGGGTTCATATCTGGATCTGCGCCGCCTTCTTTAGCTGCGATAGTGATCATCTTACTGAGTTTTGGGAACACTCTTGACATGTGACCCCATCTT
>JAZKYG010000010.1:0-2485 GCA_045612025.1 Bacteroidales bacterium | reverse complement strand
ATGATTTGAACGGCGCTTCCCACTCCGAGGAATCCGGCAAACATAATTGTCATACCGTCTTGTACTTTTGCAACGGCTTCTTCTAATGATATCTGCTTATTCATATATGTTAATTTTGATTTATTTCCTATTTCACAACGAAGCGCAAATTTAACTTTTTTTCTTGAATAATTAAAGCATTTACTATAAAATTATTAATTAAGTGTGAAAAAAGTTTTAAAGCTTGTCTCTAAGGATTTATTAATCAAAATAAACATCAGTCCCCAGAGAAGATTTTATCATATTCCTTGTCATCTGGCGATGGCAGGAATTTAGCGTCAGAAACAGCTGTAAAAACTGAAACAAGTTCCTTCTCGTTCTTGTCTTCACGAAGGTATTGTTTCTTGAATTTCGGCTTGATACTCTGCGAGGTAACATCGACTATCTTACGTTTCAATGTCTTCTCTGCCGTATCGCCGAATTCCACATGCCAGCAATATTTACCGACTATTTCATTCTTGGAATTAGTAACAAGAAGATGCACTGCAGGATGCAGCACCTTATTGCCATTATGAATCTCGCAATAAAGCGCACGACCGACGATATTTCCACGCTCATTGATGATTGGAAGGAAATCCGTAGGATTGTTTTGGATTTTGAACGCTAGCTTTTGGTCATTGGCTATTGAACTTTTTGCCACTTCGACAGGCTCTGTTACCGCAATGCTGTCAGTGCTTGTCGAAGGCAGTTCTGAACCCTGAGCTTTGAACTCAGAACTTTGAACCTTGGCCGTTGAACTTTTTGTCACTCTGACAGACTCAGTGAGCGTTCCTCGCAGCTCATAGCTTTCAAAAACGCCTTGTATCTCAACCGTTTCAAAACCCTTAGGAACCTTAATCTCAAACTTATCTCCTTTCTTCTTTCCTATCAAGGCTTTAGCTATTGGCGAGATAAATGAAACCAGTCCTTTAGAAGCGTCAGCTTCATCAACGCCGACGATACGAATGACCTTATCGTTGTACTTCACATAAGAGCCGAAACTCACCACATCAGCATCGACTTTTTTGTTTCTAACGTCAATAAGGACTGCGCTGTTAAGTCGTTCGCTCAACAGATTTATCTTGGCATCGACATAATTTTTAAGGACATAGTTAGAACCAGCGGAAGTTCTCTCCTGCTTCAGCGCAAGCATCTCTTCCTGAAGCAGTTTCAGTCCTTCTTCAGTGACATAATTAGGAACATTCTTTGGCAAGAATGCCCTCGGCAAAACCATAGGAACCTCTTCCTGGTCGCCCTCTTTTACAAAACCGCGGCTCATATTCAAAGACTCAGAGACACAAAGACACAGAGTCACATACTTTGCGACTTTGTGTCTTTGCAACTTTAATTAAACATCATCTCAACCTTACCGATTTTAGTATTCACGCAATCGTATGATGCTGCGAAGCTCATTATTGCGTTTAAGGTTTTCTTGCTAGGTTTCTCGTTTGCGTAAGTCTCTTTGAGACTCTTTCTGACTTGGTTTTCTAATGTATTCTCTGTTGTAAAATAAAGTGTAGATTTTATATCCATAGGCACATTTTTAATTCTTAATACGCCTACTTAACGCAACAAAATCTCACTTTATTTTATCAATATTAAAAATTATTTAAGGCTAGTGTCAAATTATAGTCTTTCGCCATCTTTCTCAAGTTGATAAGGGCGTAACGCATTCTTCCTAAAGCCGTGTTAATGCTCACGTTAGTAGCGTCAGCGATTTCCTTGAAAGACATGTCGGCATACATACGCATGTTCAAGACTTCCTTCTGTTCGTCAGGGAGAAGCTCAATCATCTTGCGCAAATCGCCATAGACCTGATCTGTTATCATGGAGTCTTCAATAGAAGGTTCTGCATGTCTCGCATGATCCACGATGTCATAATCCTTATTTACAGAATCAACTATAGGAAGTCTGTTTGACTTACGGAAATGGTCGATGACGAGATTATGAGCGATACGCATCGCGAATTGTATGAATTTACCTTCTTCCTTATACGCACCGGCTTTGATGGTACGGATAATCTTTAAGAATGTATCTTGGAAAATATCATCAGCAAGCTGTCTGTCCTTGACAAGCATTAAGATGTATGAAAAAACCTTATTTTGATGACGCTCAACTAACAATTCAAAACTAGCGACGTTACCGTTTCTGTAACTCTCGACTAATTCTTTGTCATTTAATATTTCTAACATTTTATCTCTTATTTAAAATTAAGAGTAAAGTTTATTCGATAGAGCGTCTCCTATTTTTTAAGTTATACAATAATTTAATTATACAAGCGTATAAAGTTCTGCAAATATAATAATCTTTTCTTTACGAACAAATATTTTTTTTGTAAATTCGTGCAATTTTTTCAAGGACATATTTTTTCAGGCAAAAATGAAGAAGCTAGAATATATCGACATACAAGGTGCAAGGGTTAACAACTTAAAAAACATCAGTTTAAGCATTCCTAAAAACAAATTCG
>JAZKYG010000009.1:0-14263 GCA_045612025.1 Bacteroidales bacterium | reverse complement strand
TTTGGTGAGTGTACGTTATATCCGTATTTTCCGTTTTCGTTCCATAAATGGTCTTTGATGTCGTCATGGTCGAAATTTGTACCGGAGTCAAGGACTGCGACAACGACGCCTTTGCCTGTGTATCCTAAATCCCAAACTTTGTCAGCTTTGATTTGTGTCAAATGAGGATAGATATCTGATGTTGCCGCTACAACACGAGAGTCGGTTTCAGAAACCGCATTGCTTACGACATCCATGTCTGAATTGTATGTTATCAAAGCCACATCTGGATGTGATGCTAGTTTGTAGATGACGTCGGATTTTGCCTTACAGTTGATGAAGTTGGCAATCCAATATGTCTTGACGTCGACAACATCTTTGCTTCTTTCTTCTGCCTTGATGACAGACAACACGTCTTTTTGTGATTGCTCAGCGAATTTCTTCAACTCGTTAACGACTATCTCGCGACGGACTTCCTTGCTGTCGCTTTTACAATAAAATGACGACAAATTATCTGTCTGCATCTGTGATTTAAACATAATGTTGACGTCGATATAGTCGTCGTTTCTTTGATTTAAAATCTTTTGTAATTCAGCGTCGATGACGTTGTTTTGAGCGTTTACAAAGAAAATACCAAGTAACAAACATGCTACAAGTACAAATGCTTTTTTCATAATCTTAATAATGTAAATAAGTCGCAAATATATGTAAAATTATGATTATTACAAATTTATTTTTAATTAATTAACACAGACTCCGACTGCTGACAGCTGACAGCTGATAGCAAATTTTCAGCTTTCAAATTTCAGTTTTCAATTAAAAAAATTGTATCTTTGTAACCTTATCTAAACAATACGGTTATGGATTACAATTTTAACGAAGTAGAAAAGAAATGGCAAGAATATTGGCGCGACAATAACATCTATAAAGTTGATATTGACAACAGCAAGCCAAAGTTTTATATCTTAGACATGTTCCCTTATCCATCAGGCGCAGGTCTTCACGTAGGACACCCTCTCGGTTATATAGCATCTGATATTTATCCACGTTACAATCGTCTTAAAGGATTCAACGTCCTTCACCCAATGGGTTACGACGCTTATGGTCTCCCAGCAGAACAATATGCTATTCAGACAGGCACTCACCCAGCGATAACAACAGAGAAGAACATCAACCGTTATCGTGAACAGTTGGACAAGATAGGTTTCTGCTACGACTGGAACCGCGAAGTACGTACCAGCGACCCTGCTTATTACAAATGGACTCAATGGACATTCATCCAACTTTTCAACTCATATTATTGTAACCAGACAAAGAAGGCTCAGCCTATTGCCGACTTGGTAAAGAGATTCGAGTCACAAGGCACAGAAGGTCTGGACGCAGCTTGCAGCACACCGCTCTCATTCACAGCTGAGGAATGGAAAGCCAAGAGCGAGAAAGAACAACAGGAAATCTTGATGAACTACCGTCTCGCTTACTTAGCCGACACTATGGTCAACTGGTGTCCAGAACTCGGCACCGTTCTCGCTAACGACGAAGTCGCCGACGGTCTCTCAGTACGCGGCGGCCACCCTGTAGTACGCAAGACCATGAAACAATGGTTGCTCCGTATCACAGCTTACGCAGAACGTCTCCTCGAAGGCCTCGAGACAATAGACTGGAGCGAGTCAATAAAAGAAGTACAACGCAACTGGATCGGCAAGTCGATGGGCGCATCATTGTTATTCGACATAGCCGATAAAGATATCAATATTGAAGTGTTCACCACACGCGCTGACACCTTATTCGGTGCTAGCTTCATGGTGTTGGCTCCAGAACACGAAATGATCAGCAGCCTCGTCTCTGAAGAACAACGCGCTGCTGTTGAAGAATACGTCACATGGGCAAAGAACCGCTCAGAACGTGAACGTATGGCAGAAGTGAAGAAAGTATCAGGCGTATTCACTGGCGCTTACGGCATCAACCCATTCACTGGCGCTAGAATACCTATCTGGGTAGCCGACTACGTACTCATGGGCTACGGCACCGGAGCTATCATGGCAGTTCCTGCTCACGACAGCCGCGACTTCGCCTTCGCTCGTCACTTCGACCTCCCTATCATTCAAGTTGTTGCTAAACCAGGCGAAGAACCATCAGACGCTTCTCAATGGATAGAGTCATTCGACGCTAAAGAAGGCGTGATGGTCAACTCTGAGTTCCTCAACGGCCTCACAGTAAAAGAAGCCATCGCTACAATGATTGCTAAAGTTGAAGAAATTGGCATCGGCAAGGGCAAGACCAACTATCGTCTCCGCGACGCTATCTTCAGCCGTCAACGTTATTGGGGAGAACCCTTCCCAATCTATTATAAAGACGGTATGCCTTACGCTTTAGATGAAAGCCAGCTCCCTCTAGAGTTGCCAGCTATCGATGCATACAAGCCAACAGAAACAGGCGAACCACCATTGGCACGCGCTAAGAACTGGACAACAGAAGAAGGTTACAGACTTGAAACCAACACAATGCCAGGATTCGCTGGATCAAGCGCATATTACCTCCGCTACATGGATCCACAAAACAATAACGAATTCATCAGCAAGGAAGCCAACAACTACTGGGAACAAGTCGACTTGTATATCGGTGGTGCCGAACACGGAACAGGCCACCTCATCTACAGCCGTTTCTGGAACAAGTTCTTATTCGACCTCGGCGTAATATGTAAAGACGAACCTTTCAAGAAAATGATCAACCAAGGTATGATCCAAGGAAGAACAAGCTTCGTATATCGCGTCAACGTACAGAAATTCAAAGAATATTTCGCAAATAAAGAAATGCCATTCGACATCGACACACTTGGCGCTTCTAACCTCTTCGTATCTAAAAACATCGAAGGAAGAGAATACTACAGCGACCCAATCCGCGTCGACATCTGCATGGTACATAACGATATCCTCGACACAGAAGAATTCAACCAATGGCGTGACGACCTCAAAGATTCTAAGTTCATCTTCGAACAAGACAAAGAAGGTAATCCAATCTACGTCTGCGGTTGGGAAGTAGAAAAGATGTCTAAGTCTAAGTTCAACGTTCAAAATCCTGACGACCTCGTCGCTAAATACGGCGCTGACACATTGAGACTTTACGAAATGTTCCTCGGACCTCTTGAACAATCAAAGCCATGGGACACACAAGGCATCGAAGGCGTTTATCGTTTCATCCGTAAGTTCTGGAGATTATATACAGACGAAAACAACGAATTCTGCTTCAGCGATGAGCCTGCAACAAAAGAAGAGTTGAAGTCATTACATAAACTCATCAAGAAAGAAGAAGACGATATCGAAAGAATATCATTCAACACCGTCGTTTCAGCATTCATGATCTGCGTCAACGAGTTGACAGACCTCAAGTGTAACAAACGTGAAATCCTTGAACCACTCGCAATCATGGTATCACCATACGCTCCACACCTCGCAGAAGAATTGTGGCATCAGATGGGACATAACGACAGCGTGGTAATGCAGAAATTCCCTGAATTCGTAGAAAGCTACGTCGTTGAAAACAGCTTCGCATATCCAGTGTCTATCAACGGAAAGAAACGCTTCGACTTGGAATTGCCTATCACTTTAAGTCCGGCAGAGATAGAGAAAGCAGCTATCGAATCACCGGAAGCAGTGAAATGGATCGCCGACAAGAGCATCAAGAAAGTCATCGTCGTTCCAAAGAAGATTATCAATATCGTAGTAGGATAAAAATAGTAGAGACGTCACTTCCTGTGGCGTCTCTTTTTTTCATATCTTTGTCCCCTATTTTTATTAATATTTCATACAATGAAAAAGAATTACATCATTTTATTTTTAGCATTGGTTTTAAGCACTTTATCATTCGCACAAAACATCAATGCAATCGAACCAGAACTCCAACAAATCTTAAATCAAAAAAGTGAAGAATTAATCGACATTCAGATTTATTTCAAGTCAAGCATCAAGGCTGACAAACTTAATCAGGCAACAAGAAAAGCTTATACTAAATCAGAAAAGAAAGAGATTGTCGTCAGAGAACTCAAATCTTATTCTGAAAACGTCCAAGCCGACGTGATGAACATTTTAAAAGCAGAAGAGTCATGTGGCAACGTTAGTGACATCCATAATCTTTGGATTGCCAGTTCTATCAGCTGTAAGGCTTCAGCTTCTGTCATCTATACTTTATCATCCCATCCAGATGTCAAGATGATAGGCTATGACAAGGAGTTTCAACTTATCTCTCCAGAACAGATGGAAGGAATCAAGTCAGAGTCAAAGTCAGACGTAAGAGCAGGTGGTCCTGACGTTCATGTCCAAGCTGTCGAAGCTCATAAAGTATGGTGGGAGAAAGGATATACAGGCAAGAATGTCATCGTTGCAGTTTTAGACTCAGGAACCAACACCAATCACTTAGACCTTAAGGACCATCTTTGGACAGGATACGTAGATACCAACAATGACGGCACTCCTGACTCATACGTGAACGGTTGGAACTTCATCAGCAACAACTCCAACATCACCGACGACTATGGTCACGGAACACACTGCGCAGGTATCGTATGTGGCGATGGTACAGCTATTGTCACCACAGGTATAGCTCCAGACGCATCCCTTATGACTGTGAAGACCATCAACCGTACAGGTGGCGGTTCTGTAGCTCAGATGTTAAAAGGCGTTCAGTTTGCTGTAGAAAACGGCGCTGACGTATTAAGCATGTCATTAGGTTTCAAGAACAACCAGTTGACAACAGCACAGAAAGAAGAGATTCGCGCAGCATTCGATAACGTATTAGCAGCAAACGTTGTGGTATGTGCAGCAGCAGGTAATGACGGTGACACATACGGCGCACCTGACAATGTCGACTACCCAGCAGCATGTCCAGCTCCATGGAGAAACCCTGACCAGACACTCGAAGGCGGAGTATCAAGCGTCATCTGTGTCGGAGCACACGACCTCAACGAATCATCACGCGGTCCTTCAACATGGGAAGGCACATCATACAACGATTATCCATATAACGAAGGCGCATCAATGGGTCTCATCCGCCCTGACATCTCAGCACCAGGTTATATCATCCGCTCTACAAAATATTCACAAAACGACATCTACGAACTCAAAAGCGGTACATCACAAGCGACACCATGCGTTGCAGGCGTAATCGCACTTATGTTGGAAAAGAACTCTTCCCTCACTCCTGCCCAGATTTCACAAATCATTGAAGAGACAGCGACATCAAAGCCAGAGACAAAAAACAACATAGTAGGAGCTGGTATCGTCAACGCTCTCGCTGCTGTAAACAGCATCACTGAAGTTGTTGGAAATCCTTTCGTTCAAGTAAGCGCATTCGCTCCACAAATAATAGCAACAGGAAAACAAACCATCGGCATCACATTGAATAACACAGGCAATGGTGCCAGCGATGAAAACACAACAGTAACATTATCATTATCAAATGACCCTTATGTAACAATCGCTAACCCAACACAAAACGTTGGCAGAATCGGAGCAAACAGCACAACTACATTATTCTTCGAACTCGATGTTGACACAAATACACCTAGCGGTCACACAGCCGCTTTCTCAGTCAACACAACAAGCGGAAGCTTGTCATGGGACAATGCATTTTCAATCAACATCACATCCGTACCTGAAATCACTTTCCAATCTGTCAGTCCTGCAATAGTGAAGACAAGCACTTCTACTGACATCAATGTCACTATAGTCAACAGCGGTACTGCTGCATTTTCTGACTCTATCAAACTCAAGCTCGTTACAATATCAAATGACTTAAAACACGTCACTTTTGTCGATGATGAGACATTGATAAAACCATTAGGCGTTGGAGAAACAGGAACAGGAACATTCACCATTGAAACAAAGACACCTAGCGAAGGTTATAAATTCGACTTCTTCCTTGAGACACATTCAGAATATACCACCCCAACAAATTACGTTTACGAATTCGAAAACGATTTGCAAGGCTGGACATATTTCAACGCTAGCTCAAATTACATCAAGGCGCCTTGGTTACATAGCACCAATGCAACTACTCTAACCGAGATCAATGACTCACATTCAGGAAATGGCCACCTTATGAGTATTACATATAGAGACGGTGCTGCAACAAACTATACTCCTATTGACAATTATCTCATTTCTCCTGTTAAAATCAAAGCAACAGAAAACAGTAAAATCAGTTTCTATGCCTGTGCAAACAACTATTCATTATACAGAGAACACTTCGGTCTCGCAGTATCAACAGCAGGCAACACTTCTTCAAGTGACTTTACTACAGTTCAAGACTGGGTTATCACAGACAGAACAAACTGGAAACAATACACCGTCGACTTAAGCGCATACGCAGGTCAAGAAATTTATGTCGCTATACGTCACTTCTTCACAGCACAAGAATGGGAAGACTCTTATTATGGTTATGACTACTGTGCTTTAAATATCGACGACATCGTTTTCAGCGACGTGACATTAAATATTAAACACGTTCCTACATACAGCTACGACGACCCTTATTATTTCAACGTAATGGTAAGCAATACTATCAATTTACCTATGGTTGAAAACCTTACTTCTACACCAAAGAGCAGCAGCAAAATAACTTTGACATGGGATGCTGTAAGTAATGTAAGTTCTTATAACGTATATCGTGACGGACAAAAAGTCGCTACTGTGACAGAGACAACATTCGAAGACACAAAACTCAATCACGAGACACAATATTGCTACGCCGTTACAACTATCACAAGCTATGGAGAGTCAGGATTCTCAGAAGAAACTTGCGCAACGACATTAGAACCAACAGAAGCTCAAACTCCGACAAACCTCATCGCTACAGCCGAAAGCGGTTCTACAATAGTATTGACATGGGATGAATCTGAAGAAGCAGCAAGCTATAACGTATATCAAGGCACAGAATTAATCAAATCAGAATTAACAGCTACGATGTATATCGTAAACGATCTTAAAGCAGAAACAGAATATTGCTTCAGCGTGACAGCTGTCAACAAACTCGGCGAGTCAGAGAAATCTGAAAGCGCATGCGCTAGAACATTGGAAGATTCAGGCGACGAACCTATAGAACCAGAACCAACATTAGCAGTTCCAGTCGTGACAGCAGAAGCCACAAGCGACTCAACAATAGTATTGACATGGAATGCCGTTGAAAACGCAATAAGATACAACATCTACTGCGGTGAGGAAACTGTCAAGTTGGCTGTAAGAGATATCACATACACCGTTTCAGGCTTGGAAGCAAACACACAGTATTGTTTCAATGTAGTAGCCGTCAACACAGAAGGCACATCAGAGAAATCAGCAGATGCTTGCGCAACAACATTCAAGGCTGAAGAACCAGAACCAGCAACATTAGAAGCTCCTAAAAACCTCAGAGCAGCTATAAGACAAGACGTCCCTGGTTACAAATACAAATTTGAAATCACAACAATGTGGGATGCCGTTGAAGGCGCAACAGGTTATGATGTTTTCGTAAACACAGATAACGCACAAGATTTCCATATGGGAAACACCAATGGCACAGCTTACATAATAGGAACAAATGAAGAAATCACATTTGAATTCTACATTGTTGCTTTCAATAACGAGACTGAATCAGAACCATCAGAAATATACACTGTCACAGTGGTTGACGATGCAGTTGAAGAAATGACACCTTCATTCAACATCTATCCAAATCCAGCAAACGATAAATTATGTATCGAAACAGAAGCTGAAATTGAAGAAGTTGTTGTTTATGACGTCTATGGAAGAACTCAGAATCTCAAAAACTCAGAATCTCAGAAACTCAGAAACTCAATTGATGTTTCTAACTTGAACAGCGGTGTTTATTTCATCATGATAAAAACCAATGACGAAGTTGTGACAAAACGCTTCATTAAAGAATAATGCATAATTCACAATTCATAACACATAATCATAAGGAGACGCAATATAGCGTCTCTTTTTTTGTCACAATTATTCTTATATTTGCATCCAATTAAATCTCATTGATTTTTATGAAAAAAATATTTGTACTTGTAGCCAGTCTGTTTTTGTGCATCTTTATGTCAAACGCACAAAACAATGTTATCGACCCTAGTTTGAACGAGGTCTTAAATCAAAGAAACAACGATTATATTGACGTCAACATCATCTTCAAATCACAGATGTCCGCTGAAGATTTTTCGGCATTGAATTGCAAAAGCGACAGCAAGGAAGTACGTCGTGAACTTATGGTCAATGAACTCAAGAAACATTCTCTAAAGACACAAGCCAATGTGATGTCAGTCATCAATGCTGAATCAAGAAGCAACAATGTAATCGACATCAAGAGTCATTGGCTGACAAACTTCATCAGCTGCAAGGCAAAACCTGAGGTAATATATCAATTGGCAACACATCCAGATATCGCTTCTATATGCTATAACCATGAGATGGAAGTCGTTTCCGACATCACCGGAGGCAATGACTCTCGTGGAGAAACTGCTGAGATAGCACAGCATCTGACACACATCAATGCTGACGACGCATGGGCATTGGGATATACTGGAAAAGGCGTCATCGTTGCTGTCTTAGACTCTGGCGTCAACACAGAACACGCAGACCTTAAAGACCATTTATGGAACGGCAACGCTCAACATGGATATAATGTCGTCAATCCTGGTCAAGACCCTATCGACGACAGAAGTCACGGCACACACTGCGCAGGTCTCGTCTGCGGCGATGGCACCTCAGGACAAATAACAGGTTCTGCTCCAGAAGCAACATTGATGAGCATCAAGTTATATGATGCCAATTCCGGACTAACTATCCAAAGACTTACAGACGGCATCGAGTTCGCTGTTGAAAACGGTGCTGACATCTTGAGCATATCACAAGGATGGAAGAACCAATCAGCAAGTACTAGAGCATCATTACGTAACACTTTCGACAATATTTTAAATTTGGGTATAGTAGCCGCCGTAGCAGCCGGCAACGACCGTCAGGACGCCTCACTCCCTGTACCTTATAACGTACGCACTCCTGGCGACTGCCCTCCTCCATGGTTGCACCCTGACCAAACCCTTCAAGGCGGATTGTCAAGCGTCATCAGCGTAGGTGCTGTAGACTACAACAATATAGTATCAAACATATCATCACAAGGTCCTGTGTCTTGGGAAGGCACATCATACAACGACTACCCTTACAGTCCAGAAACAGGACTCATCCGTCCTGATATCGTAGCTCCAGGCAATAACATATTGTCTCTCGACAATGAAAGCAACGACGGATATATTATCAAAGCCGGAACATCTATGGCAACACCATGCGTTGCAGGCGTCATGGCTCTTTTATTAGAGAAGAACCCTGAACTAACACCGGCAGACTTGTGTAGAATCATAGAGACAACAGCAGTAAAACTGGCAGAAAAGAAAAACAACGACACTGGTTCTGGCTGTATCGACGCACTCGCTGCAGTGCAAGCCGTCGACTTCAACACCAGCGGTCCTTACCTCAACGTATATTCATTTACCACCAACTTCATTCCTGGAACAAACCTCAACCTTGACCTCACATTAATTAATAACGGTAAAGGCTCAACATCAGGAAATACCACCGTCACCATCACATCAACTGACGATTATGTCACCATCGTTGACGGCAATGAAAGCTATGGTGTTATGGCAGCCAATGCAACAGCAGCAGCGAAATTCGTTATCTCTATCAACAAATTAGTTCCAGATAACCATAATGTAACTTTCACTGTCAATGCTACAAATGGAGACCATAAGCGCACCTTTGACATCAAAGCCAATATCTCCAACGAGCTTCTTCCTCCAAGCATCACCGCTCAGGCTGAAGGTAATTCAATAGAACTGACATGGAATGAAACAAACAACGCTACAAGCTATAACATCTATCGTGACGAGACCTTCATAGCTAACACAGAAGCGACTTCATATATAGACGAAGGCTTAGAATACAGCACATTATATAGCTATACCGTAACAACAAAACGCGGCGACTTAGAATCAGAGCACTCTCAGATATTACGCGTGCAGACAGCCGACAACTCAAACACACCTGCTCCTGCTAATGTTGTGGCAACCGTAAACGGCAACGATATAGAAATCACATGGAACAACAGCAACAACAGCACTGCTTCTAACATCTACAGAAGAGACGAAACATCTGGAGTAGAGACACAGATAGCAACAAACATAAACGGCAGCACATATACCGACAGCAACTGGAATACCTTGCAAGACGGTGTTTATCAATACGGCGTGGCAAACTTATACTTACAACAAGGCAAAATCTACGAAGAAGGATTCGAAAGCATATCTGCAAGCACCTCCTACGATGCAAATAATCCAAACTGGTACTATTACAACGAAGGTGGAAAATACAACTGGGAAATTGTAGAAAGTCTCTCTGCTGGCATGGTCAACAATCCAACAATATTTACTCCATTTATGGGAAATAAGGCAGCGTTTATTAAATCTAATTATAGCAACCCAACACATTTGACATATTTGGTAACAGACCCTATGGATTACACTCAATATGACGGAAACAGCATAAGTCTGTCGTTCCATTACATCACACCTGCATGGGGTAGCGACATCAACACATTGAAAGTCATGGTAAGCGCCACATCACACAACAGCGGTTGGGAAGAAGTATGGTCAAGCAATAAGACCAATGTCTCTGAATGGACAGAAGCAGAAGTAGACTTAAGCAACTTCATTGGCAAGAAATTTCACATCGCATTTGTGAATATAGCGGGATATGGTTTCTGTACTGGTGTTGATGAGGTTGCAATCTCAGGCAATGGCGGCAACACTGAATCTAGAATAGAATGGAGTGAAGACATTCATAAAAAAACAGATGTATCTATCAAAGAAAACACATCTAACGACATCAACTTCGTATATCAATCAGGCAACGAGCTTATCGTCAATGGTGAAGGATATCTTCAAATCATCGATATGATGGGACGTGTGGTTTACAGCGATGATATGGTAGACGACAGCAACAGAGTCGACATAAGCAGTTTCAACAAAGCTACTTATATTATCAGAATGATAAATGAAGAATGTGTAAAAACACAGAAGGTGATGGTTTATTAAGAAACTCAGAAGCTCAAAACCTCAGAAGCTCAGAATCTTAGAATCTTAGAAAAATCTTTTGAGATTTTGAATTTCTAATAATAAAATTCATTTATGGAAAAACCTCATTACATACTACTTGACGGTTTACGCGGAGCAGCGGCTCTCATGGTATTATGGTATCACGTCTTTGAAGGCTTCGCCTTTGCTGGCGGTACCATGATAGAGACTTTCAACCATGGACACCTCGGCGTCGACTTCTTCTTCATGCTGTCTGGATTCGTCATCAGTTATGCTTATGATGACAGATGGAAGTCCAACGGTCTTAGTATAGGAGGTTTCTTCAAACGTCGTCTCATCAGATTGCAGCCTATGGTAGTGATGGGCGCATTCATCGGTCTGATAACATACCTCCTCCAAGGTGGCGTGAGATGGGATGGCACACAGATGCCGTTTCACTGGATCATTGTAGCGTTTTTCCTTGCTATGCTTCTCATCCCTGCCTATCCGGGAGCGTCGTATGACGTACGCGGCAATGGCGAGATGTATCCTCTCAACGGTCCAAGCTGGTCGCTTTTCTTCGAATATATCGGCAATATCTTATATGCCTTATTTATAAGAAAACTATCAAATAAAGGATTGTCTTTCTTAGTCGTGATGACAGGATTGTTATGGACTGGCTTCGTCGTATTCGACATCGCCAAGTACGATATGATCGGCATAGGCTGGACATTAGACGCTGTCAATTTCTTCGGAGGATTATTGAGGATGCTATTCCCTTTCACCCTCGGAATGTTAATGTCACGTAATTTCAATGCCAAAAGACAAAAGCCAACAATCAATATCTTCTGGATTGCTATCGTGGTGATGTTTGTTCTTTTCTCTATGCCTTATATTCCAAAGACAGGCAATATCAGCATCAACGGAATATATGAGCTGTCATGCATAATATTAGTATTCCCTCTTATCGTCTGGTTCGGCGCTTCAGGAAATACTACAGGCAAATTCTCCACGAAAGTATGCAAGTTCTTAGGAGACATCTCCTATCCTTTATATATAGTACATTATCCTGTGATGTATCTCTTCTACTCATGGCTCATCGATAATGAACTATATACACTCAACGAGACATGGCATGTGGTGCTGCTCGTCATGGCGACGAATATCGCATTAGCTTACGCCTGCTTGAAGCTATATGATGAACCTGTTAGGAAATGGCTAAATAATAGAATCTCAAAAATTCAAAAACTCAAAAGTTCTGAAGTTCTGAGATTCTGAGATTCTGAGATTCTGAGATTTTGAGATTTTGAGATTTTGAATTTCTAAAGTTCTAAATCTTAAATTTCTTTATCACCTTATAAAAAGCGCCTTCAGGTCGTAAGATACTTTGGAATAATATTATCTCGTTGACCTCTTGTCTTATATACGACTTCTGCTCTATTCCTGCGACTATCTTCTGGAAATACTGTTTCTCGCATAATTCTTTGATACGTCCCAATGTGATATGAGGCACGAAGTTCTGTCTGTCTCGGAGATATCCTATTTTGTCGAAGACAGTCAATGTGTCTTCTTCCAAATCATACAGTTCTTGAGGAGTGTTCTGCATTCCCAGCCAAAGCACGCGCGGAGCATAGCGACTGCCGAAGATGCCAGTTCTATTGAAGTCCATAGTGAAGCTCTTATGATTTTTCAGCATCTCTTCCACACCTTCTATAATCTTAGGTATGTCGTCATCAGGAGTGTTGCCGATGAATTTCAGCGTGAGATGAATATGTTCTGGCTTGACCCAGTTGACACGTTTCTCATGAGCCAGCTGACGCTTCAAGCCATCTAGCAGCGGAACGAAACCGTTGTCTATCGTCTTTATAGGAATTGCGAGGAAAAGTCTTTTCATAATTCATAATTCACAATTCATAATTCACAATGCCTTAATTATGCATTATGCATTATGAATTATACATTGATTAATAATCCATTTGTTCGTAGCCGCTGGCGAGTCCGCCTGTTGATGTCTCTCTGTAGAGCAGCGGCATATCATGACCTGTCTTTTTCATTGTCTCTACGACCTTATCGTATGACACTCTGTGAGTGCCGTCGGTATATGTCGCGTATATGTTAGCGTCCATAGCGCGTGCTGCCGCGAAGGCGTTACGCTCGATACAAGGTATCTGCACGAGTCCGCACACAGGGTCGCATGTCATTCCGAGGTGATGTTCCAGCGCCATCTCCGCCGCGTATTCTATCTGAGCGCAGCTGCCACCGAAGAGCTGGCACACTGCCGCAGCGGCCATAGCGCATGCAACGCCGACTTCACCCTGGCATCCCACTTCCGCTCCTGAGATAGAAGCGTTGGTCTTGGCGATGTTACCGACAAGAGCCGCTGTTGCCAAGGCATTAAGTATTCTAGGTTTAGCGATGTCGTATGCTTTAGAGGAGTGATATAATACAGATGGCAAGACGCCGCATGAACCACATGTAGGAGCTGTGACTATCAAACCGCCAGAGGCGTTTTCCTCACTGACAGCGAGAGCGTAAGAGAACACCAAGCCTCTGCTTTTCAGAGTATGCTGGTAACCCATCGCCTTGATGTGATAGTTAGCAGCCTTACGAGGAAGGTTGAGAGGTCCTGGCAAACGGCCTTCGGTCTGAAGTCCGCGCTCGACAGCATCTCTCATGGTCTGCCATACATCTTCAAGATAATCCATGAGATAAGGATCGTTTTCAACATCTTTGACATATTCCCAATACGCCTTGCCTTTGCTTTCACACCAGTTCAAGATGTCTGTCATTCTAGTGATAGGGTAGATATCTGGCAATACAGCAGGCTTGCCTTCTTCTTCAAGAGCGCCGCCGCCAACGCTATAGACAGTCCATTCTTCTGTCATGACGCCTTCAGCGTTGAAGGACTTAAATGTCATTCCGTTAGGATGATAAGGAAGGAAAATATCCTGCTGCCAGTTAATAGTGACAGGAGCTTTTTTCTCAAAGACGTCCATGATAGCGACGTCAGTCAAGTGACCTTTGCCTGTGAGAGCCAGACTGCCGTACAATGTTACTTCAAAGCGTGCAGCTTCAGGATGACGAGCAAGAAACTGTTCTGATGCAAAACGAGGAGCCATGGTGTGACTGCTGGAAGGACCATGACCTATACGATATATCTCTTTTATTGTCTTCATTAAAAAA
>JAZKYG010000008.1:0-6538 GCA_045612025.1 Bacteroidales bacterium | reverse complement strand
AATTAGAATCGCTCATCAGAGATAAATACACAGACAATAATGTATTTATCTTTGCTGAAGATACAAACAGCATGGAATATGTCAAGATGATTGAAGAGGTAGTGCTGGAAAATATAAATCCTTATTCGTTGGTACCTAATAAGCGTATCTTGAAAGTCGTGAAGAAACATCAGGACGCATGGATGATTGAAGAAGTAGAGTTTAATGAAAACGAATATCAGTCAGATAATGTGACTCTTGATGTGGCAAAGATAAGACAAGCACCAGATGACAGCACTATGTTGAAGAATCAGGTGATGTTTTATAACTATTCTATTGACAGTTTGAATCAGGTGAAGAAAATAGCATCATCGATACGTAATAATCTTTTTATAGTCTATGGCGAGAATAAAGTGTTCGCTACAGAAATCTTAAATAAAATTAACATATTGTCAGGAGAATATCCATCCAAACTCATTGCGTTGCCAGATTGGTCAAAATTTGACAGGCTTTTCAATGAAAATCTGATGAAGCTAAATACAGTCATTTTTGATGAAGAATATACAGATTACGATACATATAGTGTTGGTAATTTTATATGTAAGTTCAGAAACATATACGGAACTGAGCCGAAAGACATAGCGTATCACGGATTTAACATAGGCTGGTATTTCTTGAATGCCTTAATGAATTATGGTGATAATATCAAAGTAGGTATAACTTCGTATGATATACCATTATTGAACACTAGATATTCGTTTGAGAGAAAAAGTTTATTGGACGGATTTGAGAATACATATTGGAATGTATACCAATATCAAGGATATGAGAAAAAACTCTTGAGATATGAATAGAATATTGTTTTTCTTTGTGACATGTATATTTTTGTTTTCATGTTCCTCCGACAAGGATAAGGATATTGTTCGTTCATATTGGGATAATGGAAACTTGAAGTCGGAATTGAGATATAAAGACGGCAAGCTTAATGGAGACTGTTGTTGGTATTTCTCTAATGGCAAGCCAGATATGAAGGCGCATTATGATATGAATGTCATGGAAGGAGAGGTGGTGAGATGGTACGAGAACGGCAATATTCAATCTAGATATTATCTGAAAAAAGACCAGTACGACAGCATTTTTGAATCATATAATGTGTTTGGAACGCTCGTTAAAATAGAACATTATAAAGAAGGTGTACTTCATGGAGAATACAAGCAATGGTATGACAATGGAAAATTGTTTACCGAAGGTGCATATAAGGACGGAATGCTTCAAGGAAAATGGATGATGTATTATGAAAGTGGTGCTGTCGGCTCTGTTGCAAAGTATGAGAATGGTTCAGGATTGCAAAAAGGATATTCGCCAGATGGAATCCTTATAACAGAGATTAATTATAAGGATAATGTGAAAGACGGTGATGAGATACAATACAATAGAGACGGTTCGGTGAAGAAAATACTAGTGTGGGAATCTGGAGAATTCGTTAAAATAATTAACAAATAAAGATAAAAAAAATAAGAAAAAATATTTGTTCAAATAATTTGGAATTTGTTAATTAAAAAGCTTACCTTTGCGGAACGAATAAAAGATAAATTAACATTAGTTATTAACCTTAATAAAAAAATAAAAGTAATGAACGTACAAACCATTATGACAAACTTGGAAGCTAAGCATCCAGGTGAAAAAGAGTATTTGCAAGCTGTTCGCGAAGTTTTGGAATCAGTAGAACATGTTTACAATCAACATCCAGAATTCGAAAAAGCAAGAATCGTTGAACGTTTAGTAGAACCTGACCGCGTTTTCACATTCAGAGTTGTTTGGGTTGATGACCAAGGTGAAGTTCAAACAAACATCGGTTACCGTGTACAATATAATGCAGCTCTCGGCGCATACAAAGGCGGTCTCCGTTTCCACCCAGCAGTTAACGTTTCAATGTTGAAGTTCTTAGGCTTCGAACAAATCTTCAAAAACGCTTTGACAAACCTTCCACTCGGTGGTGGTAAAGGTGGTGCTGACTTCGATCCAACAGGAAAATCAGACGCTGAAATCATGCGTTTCTGCCACGCTTTCATGTATGAATTATGGAGAAACATCGGTGCTGACCAAGATTCACCAGCTGGTGACGTTGGCGTTGGCGGCCGTGAAATCGGTTACTTGTACGGTATGTACAAAAAATTGGCTCGTGAACACAGCACAGGTGCATTGACAGGTAAATCATACGGCTGGGGTGGTTCTTTGATCCGTCCAGAAGCTACAGGTTTCGGCGCTATGTACTATGTAAACCGCATGGTAAAACAAGCTAACGACACATTAGTAGGTAAGAGAATCGCTTTGTCAGGCTTCGGTAACGTAGCATGGGGCGCTGCAACAAAAGCTATCGAACTCGGTGCTAAAGTTGTTGCTATCTCTGGTCCAGACGGCGTTTGCGAAATCCCAGAAGGTATCACAATGGAAATGGTTAACTATATGCTCGACATGCGTGCTTCAAACCGCAACAAAGTTCAAGATATGGCTGACAAATTCCCAGGTAAAGCTTTCTTCACAGCTGGTAAAAAAGCTTGGAGCGTAAAATGTGACATCGCATGTCCTTGCGCATTCCAAAATGAAATGAACGAAGATGACGCTAAAGAATTGTTAGCAAACGGCGTACAATACGTAGCTGAAGTTTCTAACATGGGTTGCCAACCAGGCGCTATCTCAACAATCCAAAACGCTGGCGTACCATTCGGTCCTGGTAAAGCTGTTAACGCTGGTGGCGTTGCTACTTCAGGTCTCGAAATCTGCCAAAACGCTGGTCACATCAACTGGACAGCTGAAGAAGTTGATGCTAAATTACAAAAGATCATGAACGACATCTATGACCTCTGCGTTGAATACGGTAAAGAAGCTGACGGCACTATCAACTACGTTAAAGGTGCAAACGTTGCTGGCTTCATGAGAGTCGCTAAAGCTATGTTAGCTCAAGGTATCGTTTGATAATTCAAATCATAAAAAAACTCAAAACCTCAGAACCTCAAAATTCTGAGGTTTTTTTATTTGCACAATTCCTAATTTAAAAAAAAGTCAGTGGTCGGTTGTCCGTTGTCTGTTGTCTTTTCCTATCTTTGCCTTAAATTTAATTTTGATGGAATTCCTTTATCCTAATATGCTTTACGCGCTCTTCGCGCTATTGATACCTGTCGTCATTCATCTGTTTAACTTCAGAAGACATAAAACGGTGTATTTTAGTAATACGTCCGTGCTTAGGACAATAGAGCAGGAGAGTTCCAAGACGAAAAAACTGAAGCATCTGATGGTATTGATGGCAAGAATGCTATTCATTGCGGCTCTGGTGATGGCTTTCGCTTATCCTTATAAGAAAGATAATAATGCCGTAAATAATAATGTGGACAATCTGATTGCGGTCTATATCGATAACTCAATGAGTATGCAGTCGCATTCTTCGGAGAAGACATTGTTTGAAGAATCGCGTACTTCCGCATTGAAACTCGTTGATAACCTTAACCAAGCGCAGAAATATATCCTTCTTTCCAATGACAGAGACCCTAGAAATGAATATCCAATGAATAAGGATGAGATGATTATGCGTCTCAACGAAATGAAGGCCGAAGCGGTTCCTGTGTCATTTGAGGATATTTATAACAGCCTTGCTTTTATCAAGAAGAAAAATGATTTTGAGTCAGCTACGCTTTTCGCTTATTCTGATTTCCAAAGAAATATGATGCAATTCGATGATTTGAAAGTGGACAGTACAATTCAGGTCGTTGCATTCCCTTTGAAATCTGATTTCCAGAATAATATTTATATAGATTCTGTATGGCTTCAGTCACCGGTCTTGCAGAAGAACATGACTAACGAACTTAACGCCAGAATTGTAAATGAAACTTCAAATGATGTTAAAGGTCTGCCTGTTAATTTTTCTTTGGACGATGATGTGGTGGCTTATACTTCCTGCGATATAAATAAGAACTCATACGCTGACGTTAATATGCAGTTTGTGGTTGATAATGATGGCGACAGAAAGGCGAAAGTCTCAATCAATGACTCTCCTATAACTTTCGATGACGAATATAATCTTGTTTTAAAAGTCCGTCCTTCAATAAATGTTGTCGAAATTAAACCAACAGCTAACAGCCAACAGCTAACAGCCAATAGTCAACAGTCAACAGCCAACAGCCAAAGTTCATATTTAGATCTTCTTTTCGAAGGCGACGCTCTCGTCAATTATCATTCGATGAGTCCTTATAATATCAATCAGCAGATTGTTAATAAGGCGCAGATGATTGTGGTGAATGAGGAGGCGAATCTTAATGAGACGATGCAGCAGTCATTGCTGGATTTTGCATCTCAAGGCGGAACGCTATTGATTTTAAATGATGAAAATACGGATAATGCTTATATCTATAACGAAATAGGAGTTAATCCTAAACAGTTTGACGAGAATAAAAACAGGATTGAATATATAGCTAAACGCAATTCTTTCTTTGACGATATTTTCGTGAAACTGCCTGATAATGCAGACCTGCCTGATATATATAAGCACGTCCGTTTTGATGTTAGCAAGAATGTCTTGAATATTATTTCTTTGCAAAACGGCAATCCGCTTCTTATGATGAGCAATAGGGAAAAGGGAAGGGTCTTCGTGATGTCGACAGCTCTTGATGATGAATATTCTGCTCTGGCAAATCATGCCTTGTTTGTTCCTCTGATGTATAAAATGGCTTTGATGGCAGGAGATGTGGCAAATGTATCGTATACGTTAGGAATCGATGAGAATTTGAATATTAGCGATGTGTCATTGAACGTTGACGATAGAATCATCGTTAAGGGCGAGAATGGTGCGTATGAGACATATCCTATTGTTGAGAAAAGAAATAATCTTAACTACTTGTATTTCTTTGAAGCTCTTCCGTCTTCAGGATTTTATGAAGTGTATAAAAACGAAGCTTATGTGTCGACGACGGCATGGAACGACAATCGTGAAGAGTCTGAGATGTCATTCTATGATAAAGATGAATTGTATAAGTTATTAAACGATAATAATCTTGATGTGATAGCAATGATGGATTATGAGGATATGAAGTCGGATGATGTAGTGGAAGTCATTGTAAGAGAATCTGTTATTTGGAGGTTTTTTGTTATCGTCGCATTAATTTCATTGTTGATAGAAATTTTAATTTTACGTTTCTGGAAATGATGATTTTTTGTAAATTTGTAGGGTAAAGAGAGCATGTACTATGGAAGAAAATAAAGACTTAGAATTAGAAGGACAAAACGAGATTGAAGAGTCAGGTGTTCGCGTTCAACAAGGCGATGATTTTAGAGTCATTCCGCTTACTGGATTGATTGATAACTGGTTTATTGATTATGCTTCTAGCGTTATCCTCGACAGAGCCGTCCCGGAAATAAATGACGGTTTCAAGCCGGTACAACGTCGTATCTTGCACTCCATGAAAGAGTTGGAAGACGGACGTTATAACAAGGTTGCTAACATCGTTGGTAACACCATGAAATATCACCCTCATGGTGACGCTTCCATCGGTGATGCTTTGGTAAATCTCGGTCAGAAGGATTTGCTTATCGACACTCAAGGTAACTGGGGTAACGTCTTGACAGGTGACCCAGCTGCTGCTCCTCGTTATATTGAGGCTCGTCTTTCTAAATTCGCTCTTGATGTGGTCTATAATCCAAAGACTACAGAATGGAAGTTCTCTTATGACGGCCGTAATAAAGAGCCTGTCACTCTTCCTGTAAAGTTTCCTTTGCTCTTGGCACAAGGCGCGATGGGTATCGCTGTCGGTCTTAAATGTGAGATCCTTCCTCACAACTTCAATGAATTGATAGATGCTTCTATTGCATATCTTCGCGACGAACCTTTCGTACTTTATCCTGACTTCAGAACAGGAGGTATGATTGACGTTCGCTCTTATAATGATGGAGATCGCGGATGTAAAGTTCAAGTGAGAGCCAAGATAACTCAGCTCGACAAAAAGACTTTGGTAATCACAGAGATTCCTTATGGAACAACAACAGGAACTTTGATTGATTCCATCACAAAGGCTGGTGAGAAAGGACAGATTAAAATACGTCGCGTCGATGACAACACTTCTCGTAATGCAGAAATCGTGATACATCTTGCAAGTGGCGTTTCTCCAGACCAGACAATAGACGCTCTTTACGCTTTCACTCAATGTCAGGTATCGCTTAACAGCTTGTGTACATGCGTTATCCGTAATGAACATCCTGAGTTTACTACAATATCGGCTATCTTGAAAGACAGCACCGATAGAACTCTTGATTTGTTAAGCTGGGAACTCAAGATTAAACTTGATGAACTTGAAAGAGACTGGCATTTGATTTCTTTGGAAAAGATTTTCTTTGAAAAACGAATCTATAAGATTTTGGAAAAAGACGCCGATTCTTGGGAAGATCAACTCACTGAAATTGAAAGAGCTTTCGACCCATATCGTCAGATGTTGAAAGCAGAGATAACCCGTGATGATGTCTTGAGATTGTGTGAAAAACCTGTTAGAAAGATTTCAAAATTCGATATCAAGAA
>JAZKYG010000007.1:0-7497 GCA_045612025.1 Bacteroidales bacterium | reverse complement strand
ATAGTCAGGAAGTGCTGCCTTTATTACTTTAGTTGCAATTTCAGAAGACATATTTCTCAACGGACAAAACAGGTTGAATGCCATAGGCTGGCTGGAGAGTAGATTATTGAAGAGTCGGTCCGATTCGATAGTTTCGTATTTCTCTCTATTGTTTACCCTTTTCACCGCATATTCGTATGCACATTTCGTTAAGAAATTTTTCCAGCAACCTTCTTTGGGATTCTCCCCATTGCTGATGTAATTACCATAATAATGCACATTTCCATATCTATCTGTATATGGACGGATTTCTTCTCCAATCTCGACACGATAGATTGATTGTAATTTTCTACATTCTGCAACAAATTTAGAATCTCCTTTATATTCTTCTCCGTATTTATTCTTCATAAATATTCTTTTTTATATCATCAATCTTATCATTCCTTCAGCCTTGACAAACATCTCGGGGTAGCGACAAATCACAGCATAAACCTGATTTGATGTTACAGCTTGTCCGTCTTTACGAATGTGCAGCTGCTTGCTGTTTATCATCTCGGCAATCTGCTCCGTCCGCATCCCACGGTTCTGACTTGCAAGGCAATACAATATGGCTTCTTCAATTTTCATATAACTTACATAATTATGCAAATCTATTGAAAATTCCGAAAACTTCACATTTTCTCTTCTTATTTACATAATATTTTTCTTAACTTTGAAATCTCAATTTTTATAATTAAAAACATCATGAACAAACAAGAATACAAGCAAGCCAACATCGATTGGTTGAAGGCAAAAGCTCAGGAAGAAGGTGTCAAGGCTCTTCCTAACGGCATTTATTATAAAGTGATAAGCGAAGGCAAAAACGACGGCATCCATCCTACTCCTCGTAACGTGGTCACAGCACATTACACTGGTTGGACTATCGACGGCAAGGTATTCGACAGCAGCCGCGACGAAGGCGTGCCAATCGCATTCCGTCTTTGCGACTTAATCGAAGGTTGGATCATCGCTATGCAGCAGATGTGCATCGGCGACAAATGGGAGATATACCTTCCTTCAGAAATGGCTTATGGCAATTATTCACAACCAGGTATCCCTGGCGGTTCAACACTTATTTTCGAGATTGAATTATTCGGAATAGCGTGACAAACTCATAACGACTGCAGTTTCAGACGAACTTGTTCAAAGTCACGTATTGCAAGTGCAGCCGTTGGTATCATAAAGTTAATCATGCCACAATCAAAGAAACGAAGGTTCCAGCCTTCCTCTTCATCAATCTGAAGCAAGGATAGCAAACCTTCGTTTTCATTTTCATAGCCTTCAGTCATAGAAGGCATACCTAATAACTTAAGTCCGTATTCAGACTCATCTGTCTTTTCAAAATCAATCGCTTCCGCTGGCAGAACTGCAGGAGAACCATCTTCCCAATAATATTCATGTGTACAAAGTTCAGAGCAATCTTCTGTGTAAATAACTCTAAAAAATTCCTTTTCCCACTCTCCTATTCCACCACAAGGTGCATCAATATCACCCAAGAAATAATCCAAGTCTGCAAAGAACCAAAGCATTCCATTATGAGGTAACCGATTGTCTGTATCTAAATCTGCTATTTCTTCCAAGCGTATCTGACAGATGAATGTCAGCAGTTCTTCATCGGATCTACATGGCCACTCAACATCTTTTGGAAGATCTGGGAATCCCCACCAATGACTCTTGCCTTGTAAATTATCAGCACAAGACATCGTTGTAATCTTTATGGCCATAACTATTTAAATTTAAGTCTATTCTGAATTAGTTTAAAATCAACTATCTGCGTAATGAGACCCTCACATGTTTACCCTGTGACATCATTTCCTTATCCTGTAAATATAACGGACTATACTTGCCATAAGGCAGATCGTTGAATACATATTTATTAGCGAATCTAGCGGCTTCAATATGATCTGTCGTTGCAACATCTATAGCTGAAACTATCATATCAGCGAGAAGACCTGCAAGTCCGTTAGTACCAGAATTTTTCATGAGATCCAATGTCATATCACACGATCTTTCAAACAAAATCTCATTTGTCGTCGTTGACTTTATGACATAATTTATAACCGTATGAACTTGAAATCCCTCTTTTGTCCACTTGTCAATGATTGCAAATATAACAGCATCAACACCAAAATATTCCTTAAACTTAGCAAGCGATGAAGAAACAAAGTATTCCGCATCATACGCGCTTTCGTTCTTGAACACTTCCATCGCCATAACAGGAGAAATAACATAATAGCCAGCTTCTGCCACATGATGACTTATTGATGTATAAAGCAAATCCTTAGCATCAACATTGTTTGTGTTGTTAATCGGAGGCATCACTAAAATGGAAATTGGTTTTTCTTCATACATTTTTGCGTAAGCATCTCCTCTAGTAGCATTAACACTTGATGATATCGAACATGATGTCTGTGTCAACATCAATATGCTTATCATCAATATGTACCAATATTTTCTCATATCAAACCCTCCTTTATTCGTTATTGACACGCTTAAGAATAGGTCCCAAGAATTGCTGTGATTCCGGATATAAAGCAATTTCCTTTTCCAACAACTCTTTTCCATATTCTGAAAACACAATACCTTCCATCAATTTCCTCTGAGACTTGCTTGCATATTCATTGAAATGCGCTGCATTTTCCGGATTCAGAAGAATATAGCCGAAATCAGCACATATACCAGGAGGTATCATCTTCTCATTATCCTTACACTTTATAATGATGTCTTGGTACACCTCAATCATTTCACAGATGCTTTCGGGAGACTGGTACTTATAATAATCATAAGCAGCTTTCTCATATTTTGAGATATTGTCATACGATGACACCGATCCCCAATAATACATGGTATTGGTAGTCACGCATGATGAAAACATCAATGTCGCAAATAACGAAATTACGAATAATCTGATATTCTTCATAATTCTATGATCTTACTTTCTCCTGCTGAAACAAATATTTTCTGAGTGTAAATCACATTGCCGTCTAATGTAACTTTAACATCATGTTGTCCTGGAGTAATTTCGATAGTATTTTCAACAGTTCTTTTAAGACTTCTGTCTTTACGATAATCTTTCAACTTTACTGTTTCAACATTGTATTGTTGATTATCAACAGTTACTAGAATTTCCTGTTTCTTATCCGTAACAAATGATATGCTTGATTCATCTGCTATGCCTGTTGTAATGGTATAAGAACCAACGCCACAACTAACCATAAATAAACTTACAAGCGCTATTAACAATATCTTTCTCATAATCGATTAGTCGTTTAAAATGTAGTAATTATTTAATTGCTCTGGATTGATTTCCTCGCCTTCATAAGTACAGAATGATATTTCATTTTCTGGAGTATCACCAACAGACATCGCCACTGTTACGACACCTATCTTCTTGCCTGGCAACTCAACATCCATACCAGTCTGTGGATTTTTAACCACCTTGCCTTTTAAGTAAACGTTGAATGTATCACCAGCAGCCAAACCTTGTGACGCACCACCTGAGATAATATAATTACCATCTTCAATAGAAAGTATGTATGACTTCCATGGTTTGTCAGTACACTTATTGATAATATTTTCAACAAGTTGTGAAATAGCTGCAGATATAGCCTTATCACTCAATGTCGCATCAAAACCAGCTTGGCCGCCGATACCCATGACTTCTTTTGTTGAGGTTTCAGCCATACCTTTAGCTTCATCAGAATATATTATCAAACCTGTATAAGTGTCAACGATACGGATGCTAACGCCTGCTTCTACCGTTTGCACCTTAGTATTGCTGAAAACCTTTTGCTGACCTTCATTCTTTCTGCCAAATTCTGTGATAGAACCAAGTATGATATAATCAGCACCAATTTTCTTCATACCTTCTCCGGATTCTTGTACTAAAAGATCCAAATCACTTCTTTCCAACAATATAAACTTTTCTGACTGAGCAAGCTTTGATGAAAGGATATCCAAGGCCTGTTTCCCCATTGGGTCATTTTCCTTATCATAGAAAATACCTTTGCCATACTGAGTTTCATTAGAAAACCTTCCAATAGCAACTTTTCGTTTGATAGTCTTTTCTGTTTGAGCAAATGTTGTCATTGCGACAGCAAATGCCACGAATAATAATAATAGTTTTTTCATAGTCTTTTTATTTAGCATTATTTAGCAAATTAATAAATCATTCTGTCACAACAGTCTCCTCAACAGCAACAATAGTATCATTTGTTATTGTCAATGTATCTGTTACAAGTGTTTCTACTTCTGCTTTATTATATCTTGGAAGTGGAGAGTTCAATTTAGGACTTACATGTGTCAATACGTTACCCAACCATAAACCAGCAACTGCAAGTACAACAACCAATACTGTCAGTCCCCATTTCTGCCATGGTTTCAAACCTTTCTTAGCAAATGGGTCATCGAGTTTCATCTTAGGATATTTAGCTATTTCTGTCAATGTCTCACCGAAAGGAATGCTAATCTTTGAGTTGGCGTTGACAGCCCAGCCGTTAGCATTCAACAATGGAGCGATGTTTCTACGACGTAACTTCATCCATGCCATCACCATTGCTGGACCTGATATTACCAAGATAATTCCAACGAACAACATAATGAGCTGCCACCAAGTAAGAGCGAACAAGCCTTTGAAGATACTTGCCAATGCTGTTCCAATCATACCGAGTGCCATACCTATTGCAGCGAATATACCAGCGAATTTAGCGATGTCGAATGGAGGTGCTGCTGCAGCGGCTTTTGCTTCTTCAGCTGTCTTTGTAGGAGCAGCGTTGATGTTCGCTGTAGCGTTCGCCATCATCTTAGCGTCTTTATCTGCAGCGCTCTTATTGATAAGGTTTTCGATAGCTGTTGACATTCTGCGATAAGGTGACCAGAATGATTGTGAGATATTTATAGGATTGTCAATAATCTTAGTTATGACAGCATCCCATTCCAAACCATTGTTATCATAGAAGATACCATTCTTACCTACTGCCAATGCGCCGATATCGCCGACTGTAACAGCAGCGACTATCTGTAATTTAGCGGCTTTTGTTTTTGTTGTACAGTCGCAATAGACAAGATACATGCCACTTGCTCCTGCAGCTGCGCTATGTTTGCCGGTGTCTGTTACTTTCATACAGAATCTACATTCTCTCTGGTCGATGATGAGAGTTCCGCATTGGAAGATAGCTTTCAGATTCTTGTCCTTATTATAGAAGTCGTTGAATGTAACGAAGTTCTTAAGAAGCTTATAGAAATCACGGAAGATATGAAGGAATTTATCAACCATTTCAATGTTATCAGACTCTTCTTTAAGAGCAGCATCCTGTGCTACCAAATCAAGAAGGGCTGCTTTCTTATCCTGAGCGATGAAGTTCTTAACAGCATCTAAGCCAAGGCCTTCCACTGCTGCGCCAGCTTTAGCGTTTTTCCATGCTTGATAAGCAGCGAACTTACCTCCTATCGCATTCCAGTCTTCCTCTGTGATGACAGCCTTTGAAGGATCTATAGCGACAGATTTAATAACATTGAAGTTCTTATCCCAAGCAGGATTTATCGCTGCGTTAACATCAATTTCTGATTTGCCTGTGATATGTGTCAATGGATAAGCTGCAATCTCATCATTTTTAGTCGAGAGGTTCTCTGCGCTGATTGCATCGATTCTTGAAGTCTGAATATCAAGTGACGCCATGCTGTTTGGAGAAAAAGCTGCGAGTTTTGAACGCATGAAGAAGTCTTTCACCTTAGCATCCAATGCGTTATAAGCAGTTATGAGAGCATCTGTCTTATCACCGTAAGGAGCTTCAACAACTGCATCGCTCCATGCTACATAATCATTAAGATTTTTATAGAATGCTTCTATCTGGTCTGCGCCAATGCCTTGAGCGCCACTTCTGTCAGCAACGCCGCCGACAGTTGCCAAAGCTGCAGCTATCGTAGCCTTCAATTCTGCATCATCTGATGAAGCTTCTGTTATGATACCATCGCCATTGAAACGTGTCTTGGCAAAAATCGCTGTTATGTCTGCAGTGTCTGCCAATGAGATGACAGTGCCTTCTTTACCTAAGTTCTCAAGAATCTGCTTTGCAGAAGAATAAAGTTTCTTGCCATTGGCGTCATCAGTATTAATCTGATTGATATCTATCGAATCAACGCCTTTTAATATAAGGTCTTTGTCTTTCAACACTGATGTTATCCATTTAGACACGCAAATCACATCATTGACACGAAGTTTGCCGTCGCCATCGCAATCCATATATTTAAGACTCTTGTCATCGATTTCAAGTCCTGTTGTCGGACAAGAAAGCACTGTCCACATCTTTGGATCAAGTTCTTCAAGATGAGCGATGTCTTCACCTGAGTTAATTCTTACACGAGCTGAACCTCCTACATTAACGAAGTTCCATTTATACTTCTTTTCTTTATTATCAACTAATGACATAATTGTAATTTTTAACTATTCTTTCGCAAATATAAGTATAAAACAAATAAAATAAAAGGATAAAATAGTTAAAAATAATTAAGATTTCAAAGCACACTTATAATGCTTAAATCATCTTTTGTCTTTTGATAAGATATGAGGTAAGTATCTGATTATAATCGTTATTTATATCTGCCTCGACATAATCGATTTGATATTGATAACAATGACGGAGCAGCTCATCTTTCCTTGCCGACATGATTTTCTCATAATTTTCTTTAACATCAGACGGATTGAGCTTTAATATTTCATCTGTTTCCATGTCGACGAAGCGATGAGGTCGGTTTTCGTATTCCAGTTTTTGTTCATGAAGGGAGTCAAAGACATGAAAGAGAACCACCTCGTGCTTATTATAACGAAGGTGTTTCAAAGCAGCAAACAATTCTTCCTGGGAATCGAGTCTATCAAGCATATCGCTAAAGATGATGACGAGACTTCTCTTATGCGTCATCTCTGCAATTTTATGCAGCGACTGAATTGCATCCGTATACGTTTTCCTTGACTTATCATAAGGCGACATCATTTTCTCAAGTTCGCCATATACCATATTAATATGAGTTCTTGACAGCTTGGCCGATGTGTGCAAGTCAACATCCGCATCGAAAGTAGATAGTGCGACGGCATCACGCTGACGACGCATCAGCTCAATGAGAGCCGCGCTGCTGTATACAGAAAACCATAATTTATTAGGATGCTCGAAATCAAGTTTGCTTTGTACCGGAAAGTACATACTTGAACTCTTGTCGATTACGATCTGACAACGAAGATTGGTTTCTTCTTCGTAGCGTTTCACAAAAAGTTTTCCGGTTCTTGCGTAAAGTTTCCAGTCGATATTTCTGGTTGGTTCTCCTGCGTTATAGAGACGATGTTCAGCAAACTCTACTGAGAAGCCATGAAACGGACTTTTATGGAGACCTGTTATGAAGCCTTCCACTATTTGCCGAGCTAAGAATTCAAGGCTTCCCAGTTGAGAAATATTACTGACCTCTATTGGCATTTATATTAGATAAGTT
>JAZKYG010000006.1:0-19120 GCA_045612025.1 Bacteroidales bacterium | reverse complement strand
GCTGGCTATGTCAATGGCGCTGTCTTCAGTCCAGATGGAAAATCTATAATTACATATAGTGATGATAATACAGCAAAATTATGGTCTTTGGAAAGTGGAAAATGTGTGAAGACAATGAATCATAATGCTTGGCTTAATGTGACCTTCAGCCCGGATGGAAAATCTATTGTTGCATATAATAATGATAATACAGCGAAATTATGGTCTGTAGAAAGTGGAGCATGTGAAATGACAATGAATCATGACAATTGGGTTAATAGCACAGCCTTTAGCCCTGATGGAAGATTCATAGTAACATCAAGTAAAGATAATGCTGCTAAGTTATGGTCAGTGGAAAGTGGAGTGTGTGTGATGACAATGAATCATGACGCTTGGGTGAATAGAGCGGAATTTACTCCAGATGGAAAATATATAATGACCTGTAGCAATGATAATACAGTGAAATTGTGGTCGATAGAACTCGATACATTCAAGATGCCAATGAATCAGAATAATGATGTTGATGGTACAATGGTAAGTCCTGATGGAAAATATAATGCCACGGTGACAAAAAACAAGACCGTTGAATTATGGCAAGCAAAAGGAGGCAAGCGCGTGATGACAATGGGACATGACAGCTATGTGTTTAGTGTTGAATTCAGTCCAGATGGCAAATATATAGTTACATCAAGTGGCGATAAGACAGCCAGATTATGGTCTATAGAAAAAGGCGTATGTGTGATGAGCATGAACCATGATTATTATATTAGATATGCTACTTTCAGCCCTGATGGCAACTATATTGTTACATATAGCGATGATGACACAGCTAAATCATTTGAAATGAAGTCTGTGGATGATATTATTGATGAGTGGATGGGATTGTTCAATGGAGAAGTTAGACTCACTCAGGAAGAAAAAGAAAGATATTTTATAAACTAAAAGTACTATGGAATTTAACGACTATACTCCTCAACCTATTGACACATCAAAGATAGAATTGCCAAAGGAATTGGACGCTTTAGTAGAAAGTATTTCTAAAAACGTTCATGAGGTGTGGGCTCAGACCCGTATCTCTCAAGGTTGGTCGTATGGGACAGAGCGCAATGATGAGCTTAAGCAACATCCTTGTCTTGTCCCTTACGAACAGCTGCCAGAAGAGGAAAAGGTATACGACCGCAATACGGCGCTTGGAACATTGAAACTGATTGTTTCAATGGGATTTAATATAGAACGGATGTAAAAGTCACGTTGTAAAAAAATAATTCCTCATTCCTAATTCCTCAATCCTAATTTTATTATCTTTGCCAACGATAAATGGTGTCCGTAAGGACTCAATAGGGAACCGGGTGTGAATCCCGGACAGTTCCCGCTGCTGTGATCTCTAACAGCGTTCGACATTATGTCACTTTCTTTTCTCCAAAAGATGGGAAGACGCCGAACGTAAGGAGTAAGTCAGAAGACCTGCCGTTTATTATGAAGTCAAAAAGTCAATAAGTTTATAAGTCAATAAGTTTAATTACTTATAGACTCATAGACAAACAGACTTATAGACTTAAAAAAGACTTTCGGGATAAGAGTCGGTCGAAAAATCTGTAAAAAGAAATCGACAAATCTTACTGGAAAGTTTTACGTTAATTAACTTATTTATTAACTAAAACTTAAAATTATGTTCAAAAAAATCAACAGACAACAGACAACAGTCAACAGACTTTGTTCACATTTAAGTATGTCAAAAAGGTTCATTACCCAAAGCTGATATGACTCGTCGTCTGTTAGTAATATTGTCGTTTTTCTTTGCGTTAAGTTTCACTGCATCGGCGCAGAATGATACTGTTTTTCTGCAGTCGGTGGAGGTGATGTCGTCGTACGTATCTAATAAGGCGTCGAAGGAGACTTTGGAACGTAAGATTGACACTGCGATAATAAAACGCCTCAAGACGGTTTCTCTTTCGCAGCTGCTCATTCAGCACTCGCCTGTCTTTATCAAGACTTACGGTCCAGGCGGTACGGCATCGGCATCGTTCCGCGGCACTACGGCAAGTCATACCTTGGTTTTATGGAACGGATTCCAGCTTAATTCGCCAACGCTAGGAGAAGTGGATTTCAGTATGATACCGGTCTTCTTCACCGACGAGGTCTCTCTCCAATGGGGAAGCAAGACATCTGCCAACAGCGGCGGACTCGGTGGCGTCGTGAATGTCGCTAACAAACAGAAATTCAACGAAGGTCTGATATTGGACGTGCGACAGACTTACGGCAGTTTCAACACTTGGGGTTCGTATCTTACATTGGGTTATTCCGCTAAAAATATCATTGCAAGAGTCAAGGCGTATCGTAACTCAAGCGATAATGACTTCACTTACACCAATATCGCGACGATACCACATCAGGAGATGAGACAGAAAAACGCCGATTTTGCGGATTATGGCTTTATGCCTGAAATGCAGCTTCGATTCAAGAACTCGCTTCTCTCATTGGTGTCGTGGAATCAGTTCAGCCACAGAAATTATCCGCAGATAATGCCTAATGTGTTCACCAACACTAAGGAATACGCCGACAACTATTTCTCTCGTAATGTCGTGTCTTACAAATATTATTGGAACTCGGGCAGGGTAGAGGTGAAGTCGGCTTACTTCCATGAGGTGCAAGATTATTTCCTGGAATCATACACATCTAACGGAAATCCGGTCACACAGAATAATTCCTTGAACAAGTCGGATGTGTTTAGACAAATCGTTGACTTACAACAAGACTTGTACAAGTCGTGGAAGTTATACGCTAAAGTGCAATACGATTATGAAAGCGTGAAGTCTTCCAATTATGACCAGACATTGACGCCAAAAAGAAACATCCTTTCTTTTTATGCGGCCGTCGATGGAAATGTCTGCGATGATTTGAATTTAAGATTGACATTAAGAAACGACCTCGTCAATGCCAAATCAGAAGGATTCTTCCCGACAGCGACACTCACATACAAGACTCCATTTGTCAAAGGATTGAGTGTCAATGCAGGTTATAGCCATAACTACAGAAATCCGACTCTCAACGATTTATATTGGAATCCTGGAGGTAATGAGAATCTCAAAGGCGAGAATGGCAAGACCATTGACCTTGACATAAATTATCTTTATGAAAATCTCAATTTTAATTTAGATTTCAGGACTGGACTTTATTATTCGAAGGTGAAAGACTGGATTCAATGGGTTCCGACGAACTATCGTTATTGGATGCCGAAGAATGTCTCAGAGGTATTGGCTCGCGGCATTGAACTGCATGTCAATGCGAACTACAGATATGCTCTTTGGAATTTCTCCGTTTCAGGAAATTATGTCTACAGTCACACCACCGACGAAAGCGAATACGCACAGCAATATGATTCAGATGGAAAACAGTTGATTTACATTCCTAAACATCATGCCAATGCCTTTGCTGAAGTGAAGTGGAAGACATGGAATTTGAACTACACCTTTGAATTTACAGGCGAGAGAAAGACCTCAATGAACGACAGCGACTTCTTCGCTTACCAGTTGCCTTGCTATGCATTGCATCACATTACATTAGGAAAACAATTGAATGAATTTAGATTAGAATTTAGAATTAATAACTTGACAAACAACGAATATCAGACTGTATTATGGCGCGCGATGCCAGGACGCAGTTATGAGATTTATTTAGAATTTAAATTGTAAAAGACAACAGACTACGGACACCGGACAACAGATTTTGTCCACGGTCGTGAACTCAAGACCGCATACACAAGGACTGTTGACTGTAGTCTGTTGACCGTTGACATTAAAAATTAAAACTATGAAAAAGACTTTATTTAACATTTTTATTTTAGGATTATTATTTGCATTTGTTTCATGTAATCCAGATGATAAGAAATCAGAAGACAAAAACATCGCTAAGGGTTTGTTTATCTTGAATGAAGGAACATTCACTTACGCCAACTCATCATTGACATTCTACGACCCAGAGGCTGATACGGTAGAAAACAATCTGTTTTACAGAGTCAATCTCGCTCCGTTAGGCGACGTTGCTAATTCCATGGCGATTGACGAGAACGGAATGTATATAGTGGTGAATAACAGCAAGTACGTTTATAAAGTCGATGAGAAGACTATGAAGTTTGAGTCTAAGTTAGACGGCGTGACATCGCCACGTCATATCATGCTTATTGATGAAAACAAGGCTTACCTCTCAGATCAGGAATCAACAGGACTTTGGATTTTCTATCCGTCGACTATGCAGAAGACACGATTTGTTGAACTAGGTAATACGACTGAGATGATGGTACGCGTCGGCAATGAAGTCGTGGTGACAAACTGGTCGAATTATTATCAGCCAGGAACGTCAAATTCGACTATACAATTCGTTGATATTACGACAGACGAACTCGTTGATGAGATGTCTGTTACAGCGGAACCACATAGTGTTGTCTTGGATAAGAACAACAACATCTGGGTTTTATGCAGTGGTGGATATATGCCACCATGCGAACCTGCCTTGTTCTGCATCAATCCATCAACACGTCAGATTGTCAAGCGCTTCGACTTTTCTGAAGGCGACTATCCATCAGCGATGGATATTGACAAGGCAGGGGAGAACCTCTATATCTTGAACGGCGGTTTCGGCACTTTGGATTTATATAAGATGTCTATTGATGCTTCTGCGCTTCCAACAACACCGTTGATCAACAGCCAACAGCCAACAGCCAACAGCCAAAGTAAGGTATTCACTAAAGTTGCGGTATCACCAGAGAACGGCGACATTTACCTCACTGATGTCAAGGATTATATGCAGAACGGCGATGTTTTGCGCTACGATAACAACGGCAACTTCATCAGCAAATTCGAGGTCGGAATCATTCCAGGAGCGATGATGTTTAATTAGAGAGTTAGAGTCACAAAGACGCAAAGTCTCAGAGTTGTAAAGAATCTTTGAGACTCTGTGTCTTTATGACTTTAAAACTTTAAGATAATAAGAAAGAGCGCTGCAATGATGATGTGGCGCTCATTTTTTGATGGGATATTTGGAGTCTTGGTGACTTTTATCTCGCTATAAATAAGTAACGCCCCCCAAGTGTGCTGTCTTGCGACTCGCATGGGAGGCTTATTATCGTTGTTTGCTAACGTCAAATTTTATGCAAAAGTATATATAATTTTCAAATGGTGCAATTTATTTTGGGAATTTATTTTTCCACAAAGGATGTTCTTGCCAATTGGATGGAAATCCCATATAATGAACGTTAACATTTGGATATTCAACAAGTAAATCTTTGAGATGTTTCCTGAATTTTGTATCTGGATTTATTGTTTGTAACATGTATAAAATTATACATAAAAAGTAATATAATCTAGAACTTTTGACAGTTTCAATTTCCGTTTTTGAAAACCATATTTTTCCGCTTTTAGGATTTTTATATTTTGCAGGTTGAATGGCAAAAATATGATTCCAGAGACGAGAATGATGAGCACATAGATTTCGTACATAATTGATTGTGTGTAACCAAGAACAAAAGACGTTTTCATTATGTATTCCAAAATGTGTAGCAATGTCTTTGATGTCTTGGGTATTGCCAAGGCCTTGACAAATCTTTGATAATTCGCTGAAATACAATAATTCAACACTCATCCAGCTTGGAGGTGTTTGAGGATTGTTGTATTTTTTTAGATAATGATCTATAAATTGTACTTTTCTATTGGCGTTTAATTGCTCGGTGATATGCGCCTGGATATCGTTATATACAGAATATATTTTGCCAGTTTTTGAATTCAATGTGGTTTTGAACAAGTTGTTATTGTTCTGCCAATGTGGTCCATATTTGTGACTCAACTGATAAATAATCTGAGTTCTTAATGCTATTTCAATTCGTTCAATTGCGTCAAATACAAGTAATCTTAACTTTCTGTCAAACTTATATAAATTCCAAATGTCGTCCCATATTGTTCCATTTACAAAATCATCAGTGACAACGCCATTTGCTTGCATGATTTTATAGGGAAGCATATATGCGCTTAATCTGTAATAACTTACATTTGACAAATGTCTCTTTGCTCTTTCTTCGTCGCTTATATTCAGGCCACGATTTTTTAGAAGTTCTATCTGCTGTTCAAAACTTAAAGCAGGTTTTGTATATGTTTGCATAATTTTGGAATTTAGAAAAGCAAAGATAGGAAAAATATCAAGTCGCCATGAAAATGGCGACTTGTTTTGTTGTAGAACTTGTTCCTACTCTAATTGTTTTCTATAAACAGAATCCAATGTGTTTCCGTCTTTGTCTTTCCAGTCTGACCAACACTTCTCACCTTTCCTCCGCCACCACGGCGAAAAACTCTAGTCTTTCGTTGTCGCTGGCGTTGATGAGGCTGTGGAAATGTCCTTTGGGGCAGTAATGGCAGTCGCCGGCTGTGAGGCGTTCCTCGCCATCGTCGTAGAGACAACGTGCAACGCCAGATGTGATGAGGATAATCTCGCTGTTAGTCTCGTGCTGGTGGTAACCGATGGAGCAACCGACATCAAGATGCCCAGTCATAATCTTGTTTTGTCCGTCAAAAAATATCTTCGCTACGGTGTCGCCATTGCCGCCCTTGAACTGCGACATGACGCTTTGCTCTATGTTCTTGAAATCTATAATCATGGTTTGAGTTTTTTACAAAAATAGAAAAAATAATTAGGAATTAGGAGTTAGGAATTAGGAATGATTTTTTTAAGACTTTTTTCGTATCTTTGCACCCGCACGTCTTGCTGAACCGACGTCCTTTTGTAAATGCAAAAGTTAAGGTTCGACAAGACGTTTTTTTTGTTGGCTAAAGACAAAAGATAAAAGATAAAAGACAAAAGACAAATGGCCAAGGGCTAATGGCTAAAGGCTAAAGTAAAAATATGATAAACAAAAGATACTACATACAAAACCTTCGTATCGCGTTCCCTGTGATATTGTCCTTCGTAGGACAGCAGATGGTGCAGATTATGGATACCATCATGGTGGGTCGCCTCGGCGCAGTGGAACTGTCTGCAGTGTCGCTCTCAAGCGCCATCATACTTAATGTCACAATGATAGGTCTCGGCATCGCAATGGGTCTCACACCTCTCGTAGGTATCCATCATGCGAGACTAGAACGTCAGCAGTCGGGTGAGCTGTTCCAGAATTCAATGCTGCTTAATGGTATAATAAGCGTTCTTCTTTGCGGACTGCTTCTCGTCATAAATCCTATGCTGGTTTACTTCGGTCAGCCGGAGTCGGTACTTGAGATACTCGACGGTTATTATTATACGGTGACGCTGTCGCTTATTCCTTATCTCTTCTTCATGACTTTCAAACAGTTCCTCGAAGGTCTCGGCAATACTTTCTATTCCATGCTGATAACGATAGGGTGTAATGTGTTGAATGTCTTCCTTAACTTCGGCTTCATCTATGGTTATATGGGATTTCCAGAGATGGGCGTCACTGGCGCTGGCGTCGCTACTCTCATTTCCAGAATCATGATGCCAGTAGCGTTTATTGTTATAGTCGTAGTGAAAAAAGAATATCGTCGCTATTTCTCATATTTCAGCCGTACTGCCTTATCTATTAAAAAACAATGGGAACTCATCAAAGTTGGTTTCCCTATCGCGACACAGCTCACTCTAGAGCTTTTATCATTGACATTCATGACTATCATGATGGGATGGCTAGGGGAGAAGACGCTGGCTGCTAACCAGATTACGCAGACTATGATGGGATTTTCTTTCATGATAGCAAACGGCGTCGCTGCAGCATCCACGATTCTGGTGTCTCACGACTTGGGTCGTAAAGACTTGCTTTCTATTAAGAATCATACTTATTCTGGATTGCATCTCGGTATTGCAATCATGGCGTTCTTTGCTCTTGTTTATGCCTTTGGCGGCGAATACTTGGCAAGGATTTTCAGCGCTGATGAAGAGGTTGTCGCGATAACGACAAAGTTGTTTATGGTGGTCGCTCTCTTTGAAGTCATCGACGGTACACAGGTCACGATGCTCGGTGCCTTACGTGGTCTCACCGATGTCAAATTCCCGATGTATTGCGCTGTAGTGTGTTATCTCTTGGTGGAAATACCTGTCGGTTATCTTCTTGGTTTCAAACTCGGTCTCGGCGCAGAAGGCATCGTCGGCGGCTTCATGGCAGGAATTTTATTGGCAGCAGTGGCGTTTATAGTGAGATTTAGGAAACTTGTTAAAAACTCAGAAATTCAGAAATAAAAAAAACTCAGAAAGTTTCTGAGTTTTTTGTTTTTACTTTTTTATTTTTTGAGCTTCTGAATTTCTGAGATTCTGAGTTTTTAAAAAATATCATCCAATCAACTCCAACTTATCAATGTTTGTATCATCTTCCATTCTTAAGTTGTCGATGATGTATTTCTGTCTCTCAGGTGGGTTCTTGCCTCCCATATAGAATTTCAGCAGTTCCATGATGCTTGAGTCGTGGCGTAAGATGATAGGTTCCAATCTGATGCCAGGACCGATGAAATGACTGAACTCGTCTGGAGATATCTCACCGAGACCTTTGAATCGTGTGATTTCTGGATTTGCACCTAAGCTCTTGATTGCATTGATTCTTTCTTCGTCGGTATAACAATAGATAGTCTTCTTCTTGTTTCTTACGCGGAACAACGGAGTCTGTAATATGTAAAGGTGTCCGTCGCGAACCACGTCAGGGTAGAACTGAAGGAAGAAGATGAGCAACAGAAGTCGGATGTGCATGCCGTCGACATCGGCATCGGTTGCGATAACGATATTGTTATATCTCAAGTTTTCTATTGATTCGTCGATGTTAAGCGCTGCCTGCAATAAGTTGAACTCTTCGTTCTCGTAAACGACTTTCTTTGTCAATCCCAGACAGTTCAAAGGCTTTCCTCTCAAACTGAAAACGGCTTGTGTCTGAGCGTCACGGCTCTTTGTGATGCTTCCAGATGCTGAATCACCCTCAGTGATGAATAATGTCGTCTCAAGACGTTTCTCGTGGTTCGTGTTGTAGTGAATACGGCACTCACGGAGTTTCTTGTTGTTGAGGCTTACCTTCTTCGCGCTTTCCTTGGCGAGTTTCTTGATGTTAGCCATGCCCTTGCGTTCCTTCTCGTTCTGGAGAATCTTGCGCATAAGAGCTTCTGCCACTTCAGAATTGATATGTAAGAACTTGTCGAAATGACGTTTGATGATGTCTGTGATATAAGCGCGGATTGTCACGCCGTCTGGTTCCATGAATGTCGAACTGAACTTGGTCTTTGTCTGTCCTTCGTATTCAGGATTCATGACTTTGATGCTTATCGCTGCCACGAAAGAAGAGCGTATGTCTGACACCTCATAGTCCTTGTTATAGAACTCTCTGATGGTCTTGGCAATCGCTTCGCGGAACACATTGAGGTGTGTGCCGCCGAGTGGGTTGTGCTGACCGTTGGCGAAGGAGAAATACTCTTCGTTTGATGTGAGGTTCGAGTGCGTGAAAGCGCATTCGAAGTCGCCTTCTTTGATGTGAACGACAGGGTAGGCGCATGTCTCTTCTTTGCCGATCTTACGTAGCAGCAGGTCGTAGAGACCGTTCTTTGCCTGGAACTTCTGTCCGTTGAGATATACTGCGAGACCGCTGTTGAGGAAGGCGTAGTTCCAGATCATCTCCTCGACATACTCCATGATGTAATGGTAGTTGCCGAACAACTCTTTGTCAGGAGTGAAAATCATCTCTGTGCCGTTCTTTTCTTCGGTGTCGATGATTTCTGATTCTGTCACGATATTGCCTTTGGAATATTCAACGTATTTAGTCTTGCCGTCGCGATATGACTGAGCCTTGAAATGTGATGACATGGCGTTCACGGCTTTAGTACCGACACCGTTGAGACCTACAGATTTCTTAAATACTTTAGAGTCGTATTTGCCGCCGGTGTTCATCTGTCCGACACAGTCGCGGAGACTTCCTAACGGGATGCCACGACCGTAGTCGCGGACGCGTACGGTGCCGTCAACGATGCTGACTTCAATGGTCTTGCCGAAGCCCATCACGTATTCGTCAATACTGTTGTCGATGATTTCTTTGAGAAGGACGTATATACCGTCATCGTGTGCAGAACCGTCACCAGCCTTGCCGATATACATGCCAGGACGTGTCCTGATATGCTCTGCCCATTCTAAGTGCTTGATACTATCTTCGTTATAATCGACAGCCTCGGGTATGTTTACAAAATCCAACTCGTTATTTTCCATATCGCTTTACTTAAATTTTCGTGAAACGCAAAGATAAAAAATAATTAGGAATTAGGAGGTAGGAATGAGGAATTTTTTTTGAACTAAGGCAGTTGGCTGTTGAACTAAGGCTATTGGCTATTGGCCTTTGGCTGTTGACTAAGAACTCTTTAATTCTTACAAAGATTTTGAGGTTTTGAGATTCTGAATTTCTGAGGTTTTGAATTTCTGAGTTTCTAAAAAAAGATTATTCCCGCAACTCCAGCCATCGCTATTAAAATCATAGGGTTGACTTTGAAGAAGAAAACGCATACGAATGACACGGCGCATATTATGATGCTGATGTTGTTCTTTCCTAAGCCGACGTCAGGGAAGTTGGCGGAGTTCATCATCAGCATGGCTGCTGCGAAAATGAGTCCTGCTATGAAAGGCTTCATGTTTTTCAAGGTAGTCTTGATGATGAAGTTGTCTTTGTTCTTGAATAAGAATCTTAAGACGAAATATAATAAGACTAATGATGGTAATACTATCGAAATAGAAGCTAGCAATGAACCGAATAATCCTCCGACCTGATATCCGACGTATGTCGCACAGTTGATGGAGATAGGACCTGGCGTCATCTGCGACAAAGCGACGACGTCGGCAAATTCGCTCATCGTCATCCATCCATGCCTCTCCACGACTTCAAACTGTATCATCGAGAGCATAGCATAACCTCCGCCAAAACCTAAAAGGCCAATCTTTAAGTAAACCCAAAATAACTGTAAATATATCATTTTAGTTAGGAGTTAGGAGTTAGGAGTTGTTTTTTTGCTTATTATGATAGCGTGGGCAATACATGCTATTATGGCAAACAAAATAATGTATGCTGGTGATACTTTGAACCACCAGATTAATATTACTGTAGCGATGGGGAAGATGGCCGTCAGCCAGTTGACTTTAGCGGTGATGCATAGCTTTATCGCTGGAGAAAGTATCAGCGCCACTACGCAAGGACGTATGCCTCTGAATATCTTCTCGACGGTAGGATTGTCTTTGTAATCCGTGAAAAACATGGCGATGAGCAGCATAATCACTATTGATGGAATCATCGCGCCGAGGCATGAGACGATGGCTCCTTTGGTTCCCTTGATCTTATATCCTACATAAAGCGCGCAGTTGACGGCAAACACGCCTGGCAGCGTCTGCACTACCGCGATGGAATCCCAGAATTCCTCGCTGTCAATCCACTTGCGACGTTTCACTACGGCACGCTCTATCATGTCGAGCATGGCATAGCCTCCGCCAATGGTGAAAGCCCCGATGTTGAAAAACGTAGTGAAAAGTTGCCAGCAAGTATTCATTTTTGTGGGAACTAAGAAATTAAGGAACTAAGGGTATAAGGAACTGAGAAATCCTCAAATCCTCATACCCTTATACCCTCAAATCCTTAAATGTTTTTAACGATTTTCTTAACAACCTCGCCCTTGTCAGTGCTTATCTTGACGAAATAGATTCCGCTGTTTAGTTCTGATAAATCTAATGTCAAAGTCTGTTGTCCGTTGCTTGTTGTCTGTTGTCCAACCATTACGCCAGTGATGGTATAGACTGTGACATTTTCAATCTCGACTTCTGCCTCTATATAAAGCTTGTCGTTGACAGGGTTAGGATAAACATTGAGAGATGATGATAATTCGTTAAGTCCGTCGTTGTCATCTTCCTCTTCCTCTTGATTTTCTTGTTCTTTTGTCTTTGCACAAGCTTCTGCTGACTTTTCAGATTCAGCGTCGCCGTTGAGAGCTGTTATTGTGAAGCAGTATTCTGTGTCTGCTGTTAAGTCTTCAGCTAAATATGATGTCGTTGTTACGTTGGCAAGTTTTTCTGTTCCGCGATAAACGTTATAGCTTGTTGCGTTTTGGGCAGATGTCCAGCTTAATGATATTGAGCTTTCGTCAATTGCGTTAGCAGACAAGTTTTGAGGAACGCTTGGATATTCTACTGTTGACTGTCCGAACTCTAATTGGATATCGTTTACATAATATTGGTTTGCTGGTGTTGTGTAAATGCTTGTTTTTAGTTCATAGCAATAAAGCTCATCAATTATGTTGTACACGTTTATCTTTTCTGATGATGTTTTATAGAGTCCTCTCAATGTGTCTGTTGCATGTGAGTAGAATGTGTCATGGTTGCCGGAATAACCCAGATTGCTTTCGCTTGCATCGTAAATGCTTATGGCGAGATTGCTTCCGTTATATACGAAGGCGTTCTGTAATTCTATTGTTGTCCATTCGTCTTGTGCGCCGAATGTGAAGTCGCCTTTGAACACTATCTGTGACTCTTCTATCTCCACCCAGTCGTGGCTGTCTCTGTATGAGTCTTGTATAGTGTTGCTCATATACACTGTTATGTTGCGGGTGTTGGAGTTTCCGTTTTTATTGTGGAATGAAATGCTTTTTATTGTGCCGCTTTCCTTGTTGATTTCATCTTTGGTATAAATCTGCTGTGAGATGGAGAAGTTGGATGAACCGTAATTTGATATAGGAGCGTAATATGTGTTAATGTCACCTTCGCCAATGCTAATCATATCTAAAGCAATTTCCTCTGAGATGAGATCCACTGTCTTAGCTTCTGTAAATTTGCTGTCGATAGTGCCGATGATGTTGTCGTTTGAGGAATATATGTTTTTGCGAGCTGCTACTTGATAAGACAAGCCGTCGTTTAAGAAGGCGCTCTTGATGTTGCTCTTGTGGCTTGTTTCAGTTACAACAGTTTCGTCAATGATTAATGTCTTTGTTTCGCCGCCTTTAATTGTTTGTGATAATTTGAGGTCGTCGAAGAATACGTTGCCGAATCCGAAGTTTGTTATCTCAACATAAGCGTCCTCTGTTCCGTATGAAAGATCTATAGAATATTCATTCCAGCCTTCTTTTTCGATGATGATTGATTTTTGGTCGGCTACGTCATAATAACCATATTCAGAAGTGATAAGTGATACTATAAGTTCCTCGTTGAGGTCGGAGAGAGCTTTGAAAGAAATGTTGATCTTTCCGTTGTTTGAAGATAAGTCGAATACAGGAGATGATATCGATCCGTATGCGCCGCTGCTTGCGTATTTGCCTGTGAAACCGATGGCTTCGTTGATCATGGCAGGCATGTAGATGAACCAGTTCTCTACTGTAGCTTCCATCTCGATGAGTATTTCTGGGTCATTGATGGTGCCTCTGGAAGCGACATTGTCGAAGCTTGTGTTTGTGTAATAGAATGTCTCGTCTGCTGTTGCTGTATGTTCTGCAGTGAGTTTGAAAATATATGAGTCTGCTTCGTCGACGGCATCCCAGTTGGCAGTGAAGCTGTCTTTTCCTATGTTTGTCTCTTCTTGTAATGTAGGTGTTGGAAGTTGTACTGAAACGACTTCAATGTCGTCGATGAATATGTTTTTGCTGTAAGCAAAGATGTAGATGCGTGAATCTTCAGCTCCTGCTGATGTGAACCAGGAAACATTTGTCCATTCATTTGTGACTTTAAAGAAGTCGACATTGGCATCTAATAATTCCAAGTTCTCGTCAACAATGTTATATCCGACTACGTCTCCTGCAGGGTCGACGGTGCGTATGCGGCAGTTGATGTAGATAGCGCCGCTAGTGTTGAGCAATGGGGTAATGATGATGCCTGTTTCTTGATATTCTTCGCTGAATCCGATATATGCGCTGCCTCCTGCCTGATATACCTCGCTGCCTTGCCATCCAGGAGTGTTGAAATAATTATCGCTGATGATACCGTTAGCGTCATCGAGACGTACATAGTCAGGTTCTGTGTCGGTGCCAGCTGTGAACTTCGAGAAATCTTCAGTCAAGATTGTCGTTTCGCTGATGCCTCTGGTGAGTTCGTGTTTTACGCTGACTGACTTGTCGCTGACAGGTCTGCGAAATGCTTTGTGTTGTTGCTCAGCCATGACGCTGGTCATAAGCATTGTCGCAAAAAGTAAGAATGTAAGTTTTTTTATCATGGTTTTATGCTTTTAAATTTAGACTACAAATCTAATGAAAAATACTGAATTATCAACACTGCTTTGTATATATAATTTTGTGCTGGTATATGGGTAATTCCAAACAAAAAAATCTTATCTTTGCCCAAATAAAAATTAAAGATGAACTATCTATCTATCGACAATATTTCTAAGGCTTTCAGTGATAAACTCTTGTTTGAAAACATCAGTTTCGGTATTGAGAAAGGGGAGAAGACTGCCCTCGTGGCGGCTAACGGAACAGGCAAGTCTACAATGATGAAGATACTTGTCGGCAAAGAGGAAAGCGACAAGGGTTCGATAGCTTATAATGAGAATATAAGGATAGGTTATCTAGAGCAGCTTCCTCAGTTTGACCCTGAACTGACGATACAAGAGGTTATCTCCACAGGACATACCGATATCATGGCGGTGATACAGCGTTACGAAAACGCCTTGCTTAATCATGTCGATGATGATAATCTGAATACGAAGCAGGAACTTGAGATCGCGATTTCGCAGATGGATTCTCTTCAGGCCTGGTCTTATGAGCAGCGACTCAAGCAGCTTCTCTACACTTTTGATATAACGGATCTGTCACAGAAAGTGGGCACTCTCTCCGGCGGACAGGTGAAACGCCTAGCCCTTGCCCTCGTGTTGCTTGATGATCCGGACATACTATTCCTAGATGAGCCGACCAACCACCTTGACATGGGTATGATTGAATGGCTTGAGAAATATCTCACACAGTCGACAAAGACTCTCTTCATGGTCACTCACGACCGTTATTTCCTCGACAGGGTGTGCAATAAGATATTCGAGCTTTATCAAGGAACGATGTACACTCATAACGGCAACTACGACTATTACGTAAGGAAGAGCCGCGAACGCGAAGAGAACAAACGCATTGCTGCTGAGCGTGCAGGACAGCTTTTGAAATATGAACTCGAATGGATGCGCAGCACGCCTCAGGCTCGCACAGGAAAAGCCAAGGCTCGTATCGACGCCTTCTATGACCTTAAGGAAAAAGCTAAGGTGCGCCGCGATAACAGCGAGCTGCAGTTCGGTTCCGACATGCAGCGTCTCGGCGGCAAGATTCTAGAGATGGACAGAGTGTCGAAGGCATACGGCAACACCACGATTCTTAAAGACTTCGATTATATATTCAAAAAAGGAGAACGTATCGGCATCATAGGAAAGAACGGCATCGGCAAGTCGACTTTCCTTAATATGATAACTGGAAAAGAAAATCCTGACTCAGGAACTATAGTGACAGGACAGACTGTCGCCTACGGCTATTATACCCAGAAAGGCATCAAGTTCGATGAGCGCAAGACGGTGCTAGAGACGATAAAGGATATAGCAGAGGTCATACATTACGGTAAGGACAAGACATATACTGCAGACCAGCTTCTGGCGCATTTCATGTTCCCGTATTCAATGCATCGTCAACCGGTTTCATTGCTGAGCGGCGGTGAGAAAAGACGCCTCTATCTTCTAACGGTATTGGTGTCAAACCCGAACTTCCTCATCCTCGATGAGCCTACTAACGACCTCGACCTGCTGACATTGCAGAAACTGGAAGACTTTCTCCAAAACTATAAAGGCTGTCTCTTGGTGGTGTCTCACGACAGATTCTTCCTGGATGAGACAGTCGATCAGCTATTCGTGTTTGAAGGCGACGGCAAGGTAAAAGGTTTCATGGGTAACTATTCTCAATATCATGAATATCTGGAAAACAAGACCAGAGAAGAGAAAAGAGAACAGGCAGCTCAGAAACAAGAGACACGCGCTGCTGAGAAACCAGCGACAGAACGTAAGAAGAAAAGGACTTATAAAGAACAGCAAGAATACGAGCAGCTTGCAAAAGACATCGAAAGTCTTGAACAAGAAAAGGCGGAACTTACAACCCGCATGGAGCAGCAGCTCGATTATACGGAACTGGAAAAAATAGGTAACAGAATAAACGAGATAAACGGTCTCATCGACGAGAAAGAGATGAGATGGCTGGAACTGGATGAAATCTCTTGATATAAATTCTAAAATTCTAAAACTCTAAAATTCTAAAATTCTAGAATTCTAGAGTTCTAGAGTTCTAGAGTTCTAGAGTTCTAGAGTTCTAAAGTTCTAAAATATTCTAGAGTTCAAAAAAATGGTAAATTTAAAAAAATATAGAAATGGAATTATTGAAAAACTTTATTTCGGAAGTAAGAGAAAATGATATGTTATGGTTGCTTGAAGCAAAACCAGGTCTTTTCGCTATGGTGGAAGATGGCGATGAAAACTCATATATCCCTGTATGGAGCAGTGAGGCTGATGCTGTCGCTAACATAAGCGAGGACTGGGAAGAGTATTCCGTGACAAATATGAACATAGCTGAGTTCGTCGGCTGGATGAACGAGCTTCATGAAGATGAAATAGGCATCGCGATATCAACAGGCGAGGGCGGACAGATGTTGCCTGTGCCAGCCAAGATGATGAAGCAATTCTTCAACGGCATGGCGATAGATGTTGAGGAAGACAAGAAATTGGTCGGTGAGGAATATTACGATGAAGAATGGGCTGAAGGCATTCCTGATAACTGGGAAGAGGAATATTTAGACAGCCTCGATGATGAAAATGAAGAATAAAGATAACAAGGTTACAAGGTTGGGGTGATAGTATCCTGAAATTTAAAAAACAATTTTATGATTAAAAAGACATTGACATTATTATTAATGTTTATTGCTTTTGCTATTAATGCACAGAATGCAGCTGTAGATATTAATAATATTAAGAAAGGCAATCAGTATTTCTGGGGACAAAGCCAGGTATGTGATACTTATGACAAGGCAAAGAGCAAGGCTACAGAGTTGATGTATAATCACATCGTTGAAAATTATGACGCTCATCCTATAGATTTAGGCATTGATGATTTCGATACTCACATGAAGAAAATCATGATCACTCTCGAAAAGAAGATTTCTTATAGAAGAAAGATTCACAATGTTGTGCGTGATACTAAAAACGACAGGTATGAATGTCTGGCTTACATCAGCAAGAGCGATTTTGAGGATGTTTGTAAGGAAAGAGCTGAAGATATACAGCGTCTGGTCAATGTCGGCCAAAACAAGGAGAGCGAACATAATGTGACTGACGCTCTCAGATCTTACTATTGGGGAATGATGTCTTGTCTCGCACATCCTTATGGCAAGATATTGAAAATTGAAGTGGACGGTGAAGATGTGCCTGCTTATACTTATCTCGAAGAACGCGTGATAGAAATGCTCGGAACATTCACATTCTCGATATCAAAGGAAAATCCAGGCGAGTTCAACGATGAGGGAATTTCTGTCATCATGAATGTAAGAGCCGACGATAATGATGTCTCTGGTCTACAGATCAAATATTATAATGGTGTCGATGATTACGTCAAGACAATGGTTGACAACGGAAAGCTTGAAGTACAGTTGTTAAGCCAAGATGTAAGCGAGTTTGATTTTAAGATTGAATATGATTTCTCTCATCATATCATCTCTCATCCTGAGATGAAGGTCATCATGGATAATATTGAGAAAATCATAATAAAAGAAAATGTAAACAGAGAGTTTAATTTAGCACCTTATATTAAATATCTTAATGGAAGTGCTGTCGCAGAACCGGAAACAAAACAGGAACAAAAGACAAATGGCAAAGCACCTTTGTTAACCGATAATGAGATGTATTTCCTGAAAGTGATGAAGGAAATAGAACAGGCCTTCCGTGTGAAAGATTATAATTCCGTCAGAAAATATTTCACCCAAGAGTCGTTCGGAATGCTTGACACTTTGGTGAGAAACGCTGATATATCTGTCATAGGCAATCAGCAATATGAATTGATAACCTGCGGAAATACAACAATATGCCGTGACATAGACATGAAGTTTCAGTTCAGGAACTATGTCTCGTTCATCAGAGAGGTGGTGTTCCGCTTCGATAATGACTCAAAACTCATAACCTCGTTGGCGTTCAGACTCTCATCTATTGCAGAAAATGACATCGCTACTAAAAACAAATGGAACAACGACTGCAAGCTGGCTCTCGTCAATTTCTTGGAGGATTACCAGACAGCATACGCACTGAAACGTTACGATTATCTGGAGAGCATCTTCTCCGACGACGCTCTCTTCATCGTCGGTCACGTATTGAAAAAGAATGTGGATGAGTTGAAAGATATCAAACAGTTTAACCTTCCAGCAGAAGAAGTGGAACTTTTACGTATGGATAAAAACTCATACTTCGAAAGATTGTCTAAAGTGTTTAAGTCACAGGAATATATCAATATCAGATTTACCGAGACTGACTTCAAGCGACAGATGGTGTCAAGTGATGAAGAAGACGGCGGCGGAGAAGATATCTTCGGCGTACGTCTCTTGCAAGAATATCATTCAACGACATACGGCGACGTGGGTTATCTCTTCCTTATGGTTGACTTGAGAGATGCCAAGAGACCTGTTATCCATGTGCGTGCTTGGCAACCTGATAAAGTGGACCTCGGTAAACTTGTTAACTTGAAGGATTTGGAATAGTATTTTTATGAAGAAGATTTTACTGTTATTTTTTGTATTTGTTTCATTAAACGCCTTCTCGCAACTTCAGGTTAAGGAAGGCTCATTCAAATATGTTCCGGGAGGTGTCATCGAGGACAAGGAAGAATATACAGACGGCAATGAACAGCCGATGGCCTTGATAAAGATATCGACTGAGAATATCAACGAGCAGGAGAGGCTTAGACTTAAATTCACAGGCAACAGAGCAACGCAGATCATCAAGAAGCCAAGAACGGGTCAGATGTGGATATATATATCTGCAGAAACAGCTACCTTTATTAATATAATGCATCCAGACTATGGAACTTGCAAATATTATCTTCCGGAGGAACTCTGTGATTACTGCGTCTATGAAATGGTGCTTCAGTATATTCCGATTGCGGCAGCAGAT
>JAZKYG010000005.1:0-3687 GCA_045612025.1 Bacteroidales bacterium | reverse complement strand
CTGGTTCAGGCAAGTCGTCATTGGCATTCGACACGATTTATGCCGAAGGTCAGCGTCGTTATGTGGAGAGTCTTAGCGCATACGCAAGACAGTTTTTAGGACGTATGACAAAACCCGATGTCGACCTCATTTCCGGTCTCTCTCCTGCCATCGCCATCGAGCAGAAAGTGAACTCTAGCAATCCGCGCTCGTCGGTAGGAACAAGCACCGAGATTTACGAATATCTCAAGCTTCTATATGCTAGAATCGGCCGCACCTTCTCCCCTATCTCCGGCGTTGAAGTCAAACGGCACCATATCAATGACGTAATAGATTTCATCCTTGAACAGAAAGGATGCGCCGTCTATATCTTATCACATATAATATTGCCTGAAGGAAGGAAAATAGAAGATCATCTCAACACCCTTCTCCAACAAGGTTTCAACCGACTTTTCATCAAAGAGAAAATGGTCAGGATAGAAGACTATCTAAAAGAGAAGAATTTTGATGATATCAATAATGTGAGGATTATGATCGACAGGATGAAGGTCAACGACAAGACTTCCGACTTAATCCCTCAGATTTCCGACTCTGTACAGACTGCTTTCTATGAAGGAAACGACAGCTGTATCATCCTCGTCGATGATGGCGACAATCGTAACGAACACCTTTTCTCGTCACGTTTTGAAGCCGACGGAATAACATTCGAGACACCGACGACTCACCTGTTTTCATTTAACAATCCTTATGGAGCTTGTCCGAAATGCGAAGGCTTCGGCAACATCATCGGCATCGACCCTGACCTCGTCATTCCTGATAAGTCATTATCGATTTACGACAACGCAGTCGCTTGCTGGCGCGGCGATAAAATGAGCGCGTGGAGAGACTTATTAGTCAAGAATGCACGTCATTTCGACTTCCCGATACATAAGCCTTATTACGAACTTACACAAGAACAGAAAGACGTTCTTTGGAAAGGAAACAAATATTTCGGAGGCATAGAAGACTTCTTCAAAGAAGTTGAAGCACAATCATATAAGATCCAATATCGTGTGATGCTGTCACGTTATCGCGGCAAGACTACATGTCCTGAATGCGACGGATTACGTCTCAGAAAAGAAGCCAGTTACGTCAAGATAAACGGCAAGAGCATCACTGAATTATGCGAGATGTCGCTCTCAGATTTAAAGACATTCTTCGACAATCTCAGTTTGACAAAAGCAGAACACGACATTGCAGAACGTCTCTTGACAGAAATTCGTAACCGTCTAAACTTCCTGATTGAAGTAGGATTAGAATATCTCACATTAAACCGTGCCGCCAACACACTATCCGGCGGCGAGTCACAGAGAATCAATCTCGCGACATCATTAGGTAGCTGCCTCGTCAGTTCCACATATATATTAGATGAGCCGAGCATCGGACTCCACTCACGCGACACACAACGTCTCATCAAAGTATTGAGAAGACTACGCGACATCGGAAACACCGTCATCGTGGTTGAACACGACGAAGAGATAATACGCGCAGCCGACCATATCATCGACATCGGACCATACGCAGGCGTCAATGGCGGTGAAGTCGTTTTTGAAGGAACGATTGGCGATATGATAAATTGTTATGACCCAAGACGCAATGCAAGTATGACGGCGAGATATATTTCCGGCGAGAAAGAAATCCCCGTACCGACACGACGTCGCAAGTGGAACAACGCCATCGAGTTTGTCGGCTGTATGGAACATAACTTAAAAAACATCAACGTCAAGATACCTTTAAATATATTGACCGTCGTGACCGGCGTCAGCGGTTCAGGAAAATCCACTTTAGTCAACGACATCATTTACAAGTCATTGAAGAAACACTTTGAAGGAAGCGCGGAAAAAATCGGTTCTTTCGGCAAGATACAAGGCAGTCTGATGGCGATACAATCCGTCGAATACATCAACCAGAATCCGATAGAAAAGTCATCACGTTCAAACCCTGTAACTTACGTCAAGGCGTTTGATGACATACGCCAGCTTTTCGCCGAGCAGAAACTAGCAAAGAACCGCGGCTTGAAGCCAGGATATTTCTCATTCAACGTGGCAGGCGGACGCTGCGACAACTGTCAGGGCAGCGGCACCTTGAAAGTCGAGATGCAGTTCATGGCCGACATCTATCTGAAATGCGACGTCTGCAACGGAAGCCGTTACAAAGAAGACGCCTTGGAAATCAAGTACAAAGGAAAGAGCATCAGCGACATCTTGAATATGAGCATCGATGAAGTCGTGACGTTTTTTGAAGAAAACAAAGAAGGTGAATTCAAGACCATCATCGAACGTATCATTGCTAAGATGAAGCCATTGCAAGACGTAGGACTCGGATACCTCCAAGCGGGGCAGCCATCATCGACACTGAGTGGCGGTGAGGCACAACGTATCAAGCTCGCCTCTTTCTTGATAAACGGCACCAACGAAAAACCTACCTTATTTATATTTGACGAACCGACAACGGGACTTCATTTCCACGACATAAATAAGTTATTAAAAGCATTCGATGCATTAATTAATAATGGACATTCCCTCATCGTCATCGAACACGACCCTGACGTCATCAAGGTTGCAGACTGGATTATAGATTTAGGACCAGAAGGCGGCGACAAAGGAGGAAAACTCGTCTTTGAAGGAACGCCAGAGGATTTGAAGAAATGCGAGGAATCTTATACTAGTAGAACTTTAAAACTCTAGAATTTTAGAATTTTATAGTTCTAGAATTCTAGAGTTCTAAAAAAAGCGTTAGGGATTGGAGCGGCATCCTTTGCGAAGCTCGGACTTCAGACTTCAGACTTCGGACTTCGGACCACGGACAACGGGATTTTTTGAGCGAGGAGAAAACAAAAGCGAGCAAAGATATAGCGGAAAGCCCGACGGCGGAGCCGGAACGCCCTGAAACAATTCATAATGCATAATTCATAATGCATAATTGAATGTTAGTTGTCAGTGTCAGAGTTCAAAGTTCAACAGCCTTAGTTCTTAGTTCAAAATTTTAATTTTTTCCATTGTTTTTTCAATAATTTTATTTTAAATTTGCAATACAAGTTTTAGACACATTCAACGTGTCCATACAATACAAACTACACGCACTAAAACAACTTTAAACTTTAAACCTTAATCCTTAAACTATTAACAATAAACTATAAACTTAAAAGATATGGAAATTTGGCATTATTGGGTCATTGCAGCCCTCGTATTCTTCATCATCGAGATTTGCACCAGCGGTTTTGCTATCGCTTGTCTGTCAGTAGGATGTTTGTTTTCAGCAGTAGGTTCAGCATTTGAATTGTCAATCTCATGGCAAGTCGGATTGTTTGCTATAGGAACATTCCTAGCATTCATCTTCATCCGTCCTTTCGTCTTGAAACTTATGGACAAGAAAGCTAACACTGCAGTAACGACAAATATGGATAACCTCATCGGCCGCAAGGCTGTCGTAACAGAGAGAATCGAGAAAGACGGATACGGACGCGTCAAGATTGACGGCGACGACTGGAAAGCACGTCTTGAAGACGACGGCGAAGCTGAAGTCGGAGAAAAAGTCACGATATTATCAAACGAAAGCATTATATTAACCGTTAAAAAATAATTACTATGGGCTCATTAATCATCTTCGGAATCATAGCGTTCATTGTCATCATTTTCGCATTGAATGGATTGAAGGTCGTTCCACAAT
>JAZKYG010000004.1:0-3550 GCA_045612025.1 Bacteroidales bacterium | reverse complement strand
CGTTGATTTTTCCTTTGTGTTTGTATGTCTTGCCGTTGCTCATGACGAGTTCCACAGCAGGCATGTCTTTGATAGCTTCTTTCAATGAACCGTATTCTTGGATGAGGTCGAGCATCTGATTTTCTGCCATTGAGAAATAAGCGAAAATCTTGCTGTCGTCGGAAACAGTTACCAAAGGCTGGCTGATGTTACTGTTAACCAATGCGCCCACACGATATGGAATCATAGAAGCGACGCCATTAACAGGTGACTTCACCATTGTATATGAAAGGTTGTTGTATGCGCTGTTCATCTCGGCTTTCGCCAATGCCAATTTAGCTTCAGCTTCGGCTAAGTTGTTTTGTGCAGTCATCAGCTCGAACTCAGAAACGACGTCTTGTTCGAAGAGTTCCTTGCTGCTTTCAAGCACGAGCTGTGCTGTCGAGAGGTTGGCTTCAGCGCTCATCACGTTGGCAGAAGCAATCTCATATGCGGCTTTATAAGGAGTTTGGTCGATGACGAAAAGGGTAGAGTCCTTGCGGACAAAGTCGCCTTCGTTGATGCGAATGTCGGTAATCATGCCGCTTACCTGAGGACGAACCTCGACGGTTTGGCAACCGTTGATGGTGGCTGCGAAACCGCTTCTTAAAACCTGATTGCTTTTTTCAACGGTGATAGTTTTGTAAATGGTCTCAGTACGTTTCTGTGGTACGACTTTCTCTTGGCATGACACTAACGACATGCCGATCAAACCTGTTAAAATAATCTTGCTAAATTTCATATGCTCGTTTTGTTTATTATTTCAATTTGTATTTATTTCTAGACGTGTCAATGTGTGTTTGTTTTAGGAAACATTGACGCGTCTCTACCAATCAACTCCTAACTCCTAACTGAATAAGAGTGATTTCCGGTTTTGCCCCGATTCTTGTCTTCATTACTGTCTCGCCTAAACCGATATTCACATAAAGATATTGGTCGTTATGTTTAAACAATCCTGCGACTTCTTTGAAAATGAATGACGATGGCGACCATCCGAAGATTGAGAATTGCATTGCGTGAGTGTGACCGGAAAGCATCAAGTCGATTTCTGGTGTGTCTTTCACTTCCAATTCCCAGTGTGTCGGGTCGTGACTTAACAATATTTTATAACTTCCAGAGGAGTTTTTTATTGCATTTTGAAGATTGCCGAATGAAAGAAATGCTCTATGTGTAGAGATGTTTTCCACTCCGATGAGAGAAATTGTGTCATTTTCACGAATGATAGAAACGTTTTTGTCTAAAAGCAAGTTCCATCCCATTTGGAATTGTCTGTCTTTCAATTCATCTACATATTTCTGTTTGATGGAATCAGGGAAGTTGCTGTATGCGCTGTAGTCGTGGTTGCCTAAGACTGAATAGATGCCGTCTTTAGATTTTATTTTTGAAAGAATCGTGTCCAAACCGTCTAATTCCCAAGGACCATAAGAGACTAAATCGCCGGTGAAAACCACAATGTCGGCATTTTGATTGTTGATTTCGTTAACGAATTTCTTCAAAGTCTTTTCTCTGCCTTTGAAAGAATGAAGATGAAGGTCGGAGATTTGGACTATTTTGTAGCCGTTGAAAGACTGAGGAATTTCCTTGCTTTCGATTTCAATGTTCTTGATTTGGCATTGGTTTCTTTCGATGAGAAATCCGTAACAAAATAGGATAGGAGCGATGAGCATCGCCCATAAGGATTTTCTGAAAAATGATTTGAAGTCAGCGCCGAAGATACGAGCGACACCTGAAAATAATAATACGATAATTGCAATGACGCCCATCATCAACGCGATGATTATGAGGTTCGCTATGACTTCTATTGCCGTTAACACTTAAATAATTATTAAATATAAGTATGTAAAAAAGAAAGTGCAAAATTACTAATTATTTTGCTATTATTTTTAAAAAATATTAGTGATTTTTATTGTAGAAGGAAAAGGTTTTTGTTTGGTGTTTATATGAAATTGTTTTAACGAAAATTTATATAACTAAATGAAAATTAACAGGAATAGTTAAAATATATTGAAATTCTGAAAAAATAAAAAAATAGTTATTCTTTTTCTTCTAAATCTAATTGTATTTCAAATTATTTGTATAATTTTGGCCTCATAATCAAAAAATATGAAACTTTAAAAATAATTTATATGCCAGAAATTAGCAGATTTTATGGAATCTTTATATTGATGAATTTTTCAGATCATCAGCCTCCGCATTTTCATGCATGGTATGGAGATTATAAAATAATAGTCAATATAAAGGATGGTGTTGTAAAAGGAGAGATGCCTCATAGGCGGTTTGTTAATTAATATGGATTTTAAGATTTTTGGAAATAAAAAAGCCCCGACTTTAATGCTGATTCCTGGATTGGGAGTCTCTTACGAGATTTTCATTCCGCTTGTAAATCTTCTTGAAAATGACTTTCATATCATCGCTGTTGAAGTCGATGGCTTTGTCGTTGGAAAGCATACTAGTTTTACTTCTGTTGACGAGCAAGCTGTTCAAGTTATAAATTATGTCAAGAAAAATTATGACGGACATTTGGATTGTGCTTATGGACTTTCTTTAGGCGGAAAGATATTGTCTCGTGTGTTAGAACGTGATGAGATATTAATAAGTCATGCTGTTCTAGATGCTGCGCCATTGCTACCATTGCCTAAATGGCTTGTCGGACCGCTTCGTTATTTGCAGTGCTTGAATGTCTGGACTTGCTATCATTGGACGAGCTTCTGGCGATTTGTCTTTCATTCTCATTATTTTGATGTCTTGCTTGATGAGTGCAGGAAAGTATATCCTTATGGTGGAGGACGAGCGGTGTTGGATGGTTATAAATCTGTTTATACTAATAAGTTACAATCTATTAACGGCAACGATATTCATTATTGGCATGGGACAAAAGAAGCTTTCGTTGCGAAACCTCAGGTGAAGCATCTGAAAAAGCTTTGTCCTGATACAAATGTCGAGGTTTTCAAAGGAATGAATCACGGTCAGCTTTTGGTTGATTGTCCAGATGAAATTGCTAAGAGAATTAGAATGATAGTTGGAATATGATTTTGTTATGAAAAATAACTTGCTTATACAATCGCTGAAGAAATTTATTGCCGGTTTTATTGCAATCGGAATGTTGCTGTTTTTTCCGGCCGGTACTTTGCATTATTGGAATGCCTGGCTGTTTATGGCGGTTTTGTTTGTCCCTATGCTTGTTTTAGGAATAGTGATGTTGTTTAAATCCCCTGAACTTCTTGAGAAACGTCTCGATGCGAAGGAGAAAGTCGATGAACAGAAATGGGTCGTTGCTTTGTCTGGAATTATGTTTCTGGCAGCGTTTGTCGTAGCAGGATTCAACTTCCGTTATTCTTGGCATTCATTGCCTGACTGTTTGATATGGATCGGTGTAGGTGTCTTTCTTTTGTCATATCTGATGTATGCGGAAGTCATGAGAGAGAATGCCTTTCTTTCAAGAACTATAGAAATACAAGAGAATCAGAAGGTGATTGACACAGGACTATACGGTGTAGTTCGTCATCCGATGTATTCTGCGACGCTTCTTATG
>JAZKYG010000003.1:0-35831 GCA_045612025.1 Bacteroidales bacterium | reverse complement strand
GAACTCAACGCATGGGCTCCAAATCCAATCAAACCTAACACCAATATCGATGAATTTGGCAAGATGGATATCAGAGTCGGTACTGTTTTAGAATGCGTTAAAGTTCCAAAAGCAGACAAGTTATTACAATTCTTGATTGACGACGGTATGAACAAACGTACTATCGTTTCAGGAATCGCAAAATATTATCCAAATCCTGAAGAATTAGTCGGCAAGCAAGTATGCTTCATCGCTAACTTCGAGCCTCGTAAATTAAAAGGCATCGTCAGCGAAGGCATGATTTTATCAGCTGAAGACAAAGACGGACGTTTGGTTGTCATGTCACCAAGTCAGCCTGTCGCTCCAGGAAGTTCTGTTGGATAAGAAGACAACAGACTATTTAAGAGAAGGATAGAATGCATCTTCGATGTGTTCTATCCTTTTTTCATTGTTTCTATCGATGACGATTGCTATGATATCGAATCGTACGTCGTTGTCGTATTGATAACGATTGACGTATGAGTTGGCAGCCCAGATGAGATGTCGCTGCTTATAAACATCGACGCTTGCTTCTGGTTCGACGAGGCATGTGCTGTGTCGCGTCTTCACTTCTACAAATACGATAGTGTCGCCATCTTTAGCGATGATGTCGACTTCTTTGTGTCCGCACACCCAGTTGGTTTCTAAAATCTGATAGTTACGCTCCAGAAGATACTCCAAAGCGATTTGTTCGCCTAAGGCGCCAATTTCATTGTGAGTTGCCATAATTTTTTGGTTTAAGGTTTAATTTTTTAAGTCAACAGACTTTGTCCATTGTTTAGTTCTTAGTTCAAAGTTCTGCGTTCAACAAGTTCTGCGTTCAACAAGTTCGCAAATAATGTGTCCTATCATGATGTGGCTTTCTTGTATGCGTGGGGTGTCGGTGGAAGGAACGTTAAGCAATATTCCGCCGAAGTCTTTCATCATTCCGCCTGTTGCTCCGGTGAGCGAGATGATGTTGACACCGAGTTCTTCACATGTTTTATAAGCCTCTATTATGTTACGGCTGTTGCCGCTTGTCGATATTCCTACGAGCACATCGCCTTTTCTTGCCGAAGCTCTCATGATTCTGCTATAAACCATGTCGTAGCCGAAATCGTTGCTGACGGCTGTCATATACGATGAGTTGCAGTGCAGAGCTTCTGCGTTAAGAGGAGCGCGATCCAGATAAAAGCGTCCGCTGAGTTCCGCAGCGAGATGCTGTGCGTCGGCAGCGCTGCCGCCATTGCCGCAGAAATGAATCTTACCGCCATTACGCAGACTCTCTACGATAAGGTTGACGGCATCTTCGATAGATTGCATCAGTTTCTCATCAGATAAAATCTTGCTCTTTACCTCAATGCTTTGCTCAATAGACTCTTTTATTCTGTTCATAACATGATTATTTGCTTATTGCAAAGTTACCTATAATTTATTGAAATGAGAACGTTTTTTAAGGATTTTTTTCATATGTTGCTGCCGTATGTTATATATGTTTGACCCTTTCAGGCAAAACAAAATCCTTAATGACTATAAACTCTACACTCTAAACTCTTCACTTTTTTGCTTATCTTTGCACAAATTGAAAACAATCAAAATTTTATCAATATGAAAAAACTCCTTTTATCATTATTTATCGTGGCATCAGTCTGCTTCAACCTCAGAGCTGATGAAGGAATGTGGATTCCTATGTTGTTGCAAAACAACGAACAAGAGATGCAAGAGATGGGTATGAACATCACCGTCGAAGACATCTATTCAATCAACAACAGCAGCATGAAAGACGCTGTCGTCTTGTTCGGCGGCGGATGTACAGGCGAGATCGTAAGTAGCCAAGGTCTCCTCTTCACAAACCATCACTGCGGCTTCGACTGGATTCAATATCACAGCACAGTTGAACATGACTATCTTACCGACGGTTTCTGGGCTATGAGCTTTGAAGAAGAACTTCCTTGTCCAGGCTTGACAGCTGTCATGTTAAAGAAAATGGAAGACGTTACAGACAGAGTTCTCGAAGGTGTTGAAAAAAGCACAACAGTAGAAGAAAGAGCTGAGATTATTGCAAATAACATCGCAAGAATAAAAGAAGAAACAGCTGCAACTACAGATTACGAACTTGAGATAAAGTCTTTCTATCACGGAAATCAATATTATATGATTTATAATGAAGTGTTCAAAGACGTCCGTATGGTTGGTACACCTCCTTCAAACATCGGTAAGTTCGGCGGCGACACCGACAACTGGGTATGGCCTCGTCACACTGGCGACTTCTCAATCTTCCGTATCTATGTATCTCCAGAAGGCAAAGCCGTTGAATATAGCGAAGACAACGTTCCTTACAAACCAGCTTATCATTTCCCAATTTCATTGAAAGGCGTTGAAGAAGGCGACTTCACATTCGTATTCGGCTATCCAGCTCGCACTAACGAATATCTCCCTTCAGTGGCTGTCGACCAAGAAGCTAACGTCATCTATCCAGTCAGCGTTGACCTCCGCGGCAAGATTCTTGACATCTATAATAAACATCAAGAAAAAGATCCTAAAGTTAGAATTCAATACGCTTCAAAACATGCACACCTCGGCAACGGCTGGAAAAAATGGATGGGCGTGATAGAAGGTATCAACAACTTCAAAGGCGTTGAAAAGAAATATGCTTTCGACAAGGCTTTCACAAAATGGGCTAACTACAGCCGTTCAAGAGGCGCCTACCTCGAGCTTATCAAAGATTTCGATAGAGTTTATGCAGAATACGAACCATATCGTTTGGCAACAACATATCTCTCAGAGACAGCTCTTCAGATTGAAGTCTTGACATTTGCAGCTAACTTCAACAAACTCGCTCAGGTTACAAAAGACACTCCTCAAGAAGAAATTGACGCTCTCATCGCTGCAGCAAGAGAAGAAGCTAAGGTGTTCTTCAAGGATTATTATCAGCCAATTGATGAAGAAGTAGCAGCTATGGTGCTTCAGGAATATATCAACAACCAGCCAGCTGACTTCCGTCCAGAACTTCTCAACACTATCGTTGAAAAATATGACAACGTTCAGGCTTACGTCGATGAATTGTTCGCTAAGACAATGTTCGCTTCTGAAGAAAATGTTAATAAATTATTAGATAATTTCAAGGCTTCAAAGGCAAAGAAAATCGCTAAAGACCCAGCTCTCATGGCTTATAACAACGTGATGGATTTCTATTTCACAAACGTAAGACCTAATGTAGCAGAGATAAGCGGTCAGATAAGCGAATTACAAAGAATATTCATGCGCGGACAAATGGAGTTCCATGCAGAACAGAATCCAGATAAGATGATGTATCCTGATGCTAACTTCTCATTACGCGTTACATACGGTAAAGTAGGCGGTTTCTCACCAAGAGATGCTGTTCGTTACAAACACTTCACAACATTAGACGGCATCATGCAAAAGGAAAATCCAAACATCTATGATTATGTTGTTACAGACCGTTTACGCGAACTTTACGAAACTAAGGATTATGGTCGTTATGCAGATAAAGATGGCAGCATGCACGTTGCTTTCATCGCCGGCAACCACACAACAGGCGGTAACTCAGGCAGCCCTATCTTGAATGCTGATGGTCAGCTCATCGGTCTCAACTTCGACCGTACATGGGAAGGAACAATGAGCGACTTGATTTATGACCCATCAATCTGCAAGAATATCTCTGTCGACGTTCGTTATGTATTGTTCGTCATCGACAAATACGCTGGCGCAACACGCTTGATTGACGAAATGACAATCGTTGAATAAATTCATAATTCACAATTCATAATGCATAATTAGGGTGTCACGATGAAGTGGCATCCTTTTTTTGTGAACTAAGAACTTTTCGGTTGCTGAGCTTGTCGAAGGCTTGCCATTTATTTTGAAAAACCTCAGAAATTAAAAACCTCAAAACCCAGAAGATTTTGAGATTCTGAAATTTTGAGATTCTGAGATAGTTCCGAAGGAACGTCAGTACCAAGGCAGGCGACGTAGTGTGAAACACGGAGTCCCTGCAAAACAATGTTTAGAAAAATAAAAGCGCCGAAGGTGCGACAGAATTGTATTCGTTTTTTTCTGTCGTACCTTCGGCACTCTGATTAATATCTGGTTTTTATTGCAGGCATTCCGAGCTACGCTCTCCATACCTGCCTGGGAACTATCGTCCCTTACGGGACTGTTGACCATTAAACTAAGGATCTAAGGGTATGAGGGTTTTCCTCAGTTCCTCAAATTTATTTCTTTTTGTAGAATAAAAAAGCCGCTACTTCATATGAAGCAACGGCTTTAATTATGAATTATGCATTAAGCATTATGAATTATTTAATGACTATCTTCTTAGTCTGCATTGTGTTTCCTAAGATTTTAACGAAGTAGACTCCGCTTGAGAGGTCTGAAACATCGATGCTTCTGCTTCCATCGAATGTGAATCTTCTTACTTCTTGACCTTGTGCATTCATGATGAGAACGCTTAATTTGCCGTACTCATAGTCTGAAGAGAAGTTAAGAGTTGATTGTGCTGGGTTAGGGAAGATATCAACATTGAATGTTTCTTTCTCAACGAGAGTAGGAACTTCTGTCAAGATATTGATTTGGTTACTTAAAGAAACGACTTTACCAGATACTCTTAAGACAGGATTGTCTGGAGCGTCGCATCTTGTACATGTGAAACCGTCAACGCAGTTAGGGTGATTTGGATGACATTCATCGAGGTATGTTGGATCGAATTCGTAGAAGAGATCAGCATAACCTGTTGTGATATGTTTTGACAAATCGAAGTCCCATACCATAGCGATGCTGCCTGGGCACCATCCTGAACGGTTGTAAGTCCAAGTACCTGCTTGTGGCTGGCAGCCTGCTGGGTTAGGGTTACATGTTCTCCATAAGTGTTGTTCGTGTTCTTTTTCACCATTGACATTGATGTTATGAGTTGCGTCGTAGAACTCAGCGGCATTGCCTGTGTTGTATGTGTCGTTTGCGTTACTGCTCCAGTTGTGACCTGTTGTGATAAGTTTCAACTTTGCAGCTTCTGTGTTAGGTGTGAAGAAATATTTCACTTTTGGAACAGGCTGTTGGTTTCTATAGTCACCGAATGGGTAGATGTCATACCATAATTCTTCTACGTTAGCGTAGTCGTATTCAGGATCACCTTTAGTCATGTTGAATGTAAGAGTTGGACAATAGCCGTCGCCGTTCCATGATTCGAAGTAAAGTTCAAATTCAACGAGACCTTGGAGTACTGATGTGAAGTCTGTTACATCTACATTATCTTCACATTCACCGCCGAAAGGAGTAGTATAGCGGAAGAGTTCCATCCATTCGCCACGGTAGTTTCTTACTCTGACGCCACCAACGCGGTCGTAGTCGTCACATTTGCTGTTGATACAGTTATGGTCGTAATGAGCATTGATTTTGTTGAATGCGCCTACGTGAGCTGGCATGACATAATTGCCTTTTGCAGAGTGAACAGAAGGTGTACATTGGAGGTCGCCGTCGAATGTGACAACATCAATATCTTCATATTCATTGGTGATTGTGAATGTAGAAGTCTTTTCTGTTACATTGCCGCCTGTTGTTGTTACAGCGATTGTCATTGTATGTTCTCCGTATGTTGAAGGAGTCCAGTAGCAGTAGTAGTATCCGTTTTCTGGATCGTTTGGATATATTGTGCTCAAAGTGCTTTCTTCACCGTTGATAGTTGCTGTTACTTCTTCGAAGTGAAGAGCGTCGGCATGTTCAACTTGGAGGCTTGTGCTGATGACGATAGCCTTTAATTCAGGGAGATATACAATTGTCTCGTTATAAGGACGACGGATAGTGATGTCTGTTGGGTAAGCTGTGTGGTCGATGACGTCGAATGTCTTGATTACGTCTGGAGCAGCGAGCCATGTATCGTTACCAGCTTGAGTAGCTTTGATAGATACTTTACCTGTCTCGCCTGTAAGTGTAAGGACGTTGCCATCCAATGTAGCAGGACCGCTGATGAGTTCGAAAGATACAGGAAGACCAGATGATGAAGTAGCTTCCAATGTATAAGGAGGGTTGATTGTCAATTGTTTTGGTATGTCAGGCATATTGATATATTGCATATTGCCTTCTGGCATTTGGCGTACCAAGAAGTTATCGAAGCCGCCTGTACCGCCTTGGCAGTGGAAGAAAATACCGTCCCATACCTTATAGTCACGCATGTCGCCAGAACCTGGTGTCATGCCCATATTGAGTTCTGTAGCTTCTGACAATTGGTTCCATTCTCCCCAGTTTGTGCCGTCGAAGTCTTTAACGAATACAGTCAAAGAACCTGCACCATCGTAAGCTGAGAAGTCGAAAGACATTTTATATCTTGCCCAGTTTTCTTGTCTGTAGTTGGTGATGAGGAGGTCTGTTCCATCAGGGAGGACGATGTTAGGATGACGGTCGTTGCCGCTGCCAGCGATACGGAGATAAACGCCGCCGTCGCCGTCTGTCATTCCTTGAAGGATATTGCCGTCGCCGTCAGCGTCGAAGCCTACGCCAGCGAATACGCCCCACCATGCTGGTGTGATGTCGAATTCAAAGTCAATGATGCCACCTTCTTTGAAATTGAAGTTGAAGTTATCTGTCGCTTTGCGTGTTGCTGTTCTACCAACGCCAGGACCGCCGTATGGATAATAAACGGCAGGTGTTTCGTTAGGTGATAACAAACCGTCGCAGCTATAGTCAACGTCAAAGTCTTGTGATGTTGATGCTGTCTGATAGTGTGTTGACCAGTTGTCTTGTCCATTGAGACATTGAGTACCTAAGGTATAATCATCAAAATTGATTACGTACTCCACTTGTGCATTGATAAGATTCATGCACAACATTATTGATAAAAACAAAAATACTTTTTTCATTCTATTACGGTTTAATTATTAATCATCATTGCATCCACCATACCTTGGTTTCTCTTGTGTCGCCGAATTCCATCTTCTTGACTTGTTCATTGTAGTTGTCATAGTTGTATGTTACCTCAGACTGTGGATAAGGCAATCTGTAAGAAACGAGTTTCTTGTGGTCTATTGTAGTAGGAGTTGTTGCGCCAGTGTCTTTAGTACGGCGAGCGAGGTTCCATGCTTCGTTAGCTTGACGGAAGAGGTCTAACCAGCGTTGTTGGTAGATAACTTCTAAGTAAGCTTTTTCATCGTATGCGAATTCTGTGTTGTAGTATATCATCTCGTTCATGATATTTGATGCATAAGCAGAAGAGATAGAATACAAATCGCCGTCGTCTAATATTGTTTGTAAGTCTTTGTATATATATTTATATGTAGCGTCTGTGCCGTAGATAGGAAGTTGTAACCAGAAGTTGAAAGACAACTCTATACCTTTTCTGATGAATTCTTCTGTAGCCATGCCGAGTCCGCCTGGTACAATGCCTTTTGCTGTCAATTCAGCTTTGATGAAGCTTACTTCAGCAGGGCTTATCATCATTTGAGGTACGAAGACGTGGTCGCGGATGAGGTAATAGTTGAATGGAGAATACAAGCAAGCAGGGCCTTTGAATCCGTAGTTCTTGTCTCTCGATGAAGAATAAGGTGTACCGCCTTCTGTTGGAGTATTGGCAGTTCTTAATTGTGGATATGCTCTCCAAGCGCCTTCTGGATATTCTGCAGTCTTGTTGTTTGTATCGAAGAAGATGTAGACTCTTGGGTCGAAGATATCATTGTCGAGAGAGTCTGTTGGATTTGACATCTGAGCGAATACAGTCTCACCCATTCTCAGGTTTTTGTGTTCGCGGAATGCCCAGCCTTCGTCACCAAAGTTACTTCCTAAATATTGTGGCCATAAAGCGAATGCGCCGTTGCCGCTGTAGTAATAGTCATCAACGACAGGCTTGTTGAAAGCTTCTTTCAAGATTGGACCTGCAAATTCTGTGTCTTTATCATACATTCTCAAGCCGTGACGTAATATTAAAGAGTTGGCTATCTTAGCCCATTTGTAATAATCGTTATGATACATCACATCGTAAGCGCCTAAAGAATAGTAAGTGTTGCCTAAAGATGTCTTGGCTTTTCCGTTGCTTAAGATGTTTCTTGCCCATACGAGTTCTTCCAATAAAGCCTTGTAGATTGACTCTTGGGTGTCATATTTTGGTTTTCTGTTTTCTGTGGTGTTATACCAGATGTATCCGGCTTCTGAATAAGGTATGTCGCCGAACATATCAGTGACTTTGAAAGTCTTGAAAGCCTCTACTACTATGAGCTGAGCTCTTACCTTATCATCAATCTCGTTATCTTCTGATGCTTCGCACATCTCGTCCAAACGTTTGTCGATGTCGTGGATATTAGCGAGTGCGAGGTAGTAGTTATTCCATACAGCGTCGACGCCGATGCTGGTGTTACCCCAAGCTTCTGATGTCAAAGCGCCGAGTTCTGTCTCAGCGTAAAACAACTCGTTCCATAAGTAGAACTGTTCGTTGCTGTTCCAGCTGAGGCTGCTGATGACGCCGTTGAATAGAGGTCCGATGTCTGTACCTGTAGGGCTCATAGGGTTTTTGTTCATCTCACCGAAGCCTCTGTCGCAAGAACTGAAAGCGAGAGCGAGTACCGCTGTTGATGCCAATAATATATTTTTGATATTCTTTTTCATAATTTTTTTCTCCTTCATTTTAATTAAAGACCGAATCTAAGTGAGACTATGAATGAGCGTGTCATTGGGAATGAACCGTACTCTAAACCTTGAGCGTTACCAGTTCCTAAAGTACCTTCTGGGTTGACATTGTCAGGTAATGACTTGTAGAAATAGAACAAGTCGCGGCCTGTTACAGAGATAGAAGCGTTTTGGAACACTTTGAGTCTTTCGAGTATTCTGTTAGGGAAGTTATAGCTGAGAGTTATCTCACGCATCTTGATCCAGGTGTTATTTACGATACCAGGAGTTGTGAGGTAGTTACCCCAACCGCCGTAGTTAGGCATATATTTGTAGTAGTAATGTACCACTTGTTCGTTTTCTGTTACCTCACCTGTTTCTGGGTCAACTTGAACGCCTGGCAATACGACGCCGTAGTTGCCTAAGAAGTTGCCTTCAGCGTCATAGAGTGGGAGACCGTTACCTTCGCGTTCGTATAATGTCTCATTGCTTTGACCTGTCTGCATTGCGATGACGTAAGAACCGCAGTAGATTTCACCGCCGAGTTTAGCATCAATCAAGGCATATAAAGATAAGTTCTTGTAGTTATATTTGAGGTTGATACCGCCTGTCACTGCAGGAGCGCAGTTGCCAACAGGGACACGTTGGTTTGTCTTGAGGTATTCTGTACCTTCATCATTAAGAACTGGACGCATATTGCCGTTAGCATCTTCTGCATAGACGTAATCCCAACCGTAGATTGTACCATATTGTTCACCTTCTTGAACAGCGATGGCAGGACCGTTAGAACCCCATACTTCTGACAAGATATACATGTCGGCGCCGCCTAAGTCGACGATGCGGTTAGTATTTCTTGCGAGGTTGAGACCTACTTGCAAGTAGCTGTCAGCTTTTTGGAATACGTTATAGTTCATGATGGCTTCGATACCCTTGTTGGTTACGATACCAGTATTGATACGAGCGCTGCTTGAACCAGATGACACTGCTATTGGAGAAGCGAGGATTTGATCCCATGAGTAGATGTCATAATAAGTGACGTCCATATTGAACTTATCCCATAAGCCGAGGTCAATACCGATTTCGAAAGAACGTTGACGTTGTGGCTTCAATTGGATTGGAGGTACTTCTGTTGGAAGTGTTGTTGCCAACTGACCACCGAATGAACCTGTGTTGTATGTGAAGTCTAACTGATATGGAAGGTCGTCGCTAGCTGTTGTAGCAGCAGAACCTCTTACTTTCAAGAAACTGACAGGACCCCAGTTGATCTTGAATGCCTCTGTAGCGATGAAACTCACGGTCGCTGATGGATAGAAGTAGCTGTTGTTATCCAATGGCAATGTTGATGACCAGTCGTTTCTTCCTGTGAAGTCCATGAAGAGGAAGTTTTTGTAAGAGATGTTCAAGAATCCGTATAATGAGTTGACTTGTTTTTCATAGCGAGACTCGCCTGGAAGCATGTTTGTTGTAAGTGGGTTAGAACCACCGCTTAAGTAGTTGTTGAATGTATATAAGCCTTCGTAAGCCCATGTGCCTGTGCCTGCCCATAAGCCGTATGTGTTTCTGTAATAACGTTCACCACCGAAAGAGAGGCGTGCGTTGAATAAAGAACCGAAGATGAAATCTTTATGTGCTGTGAAGAGGAAGTCTGCGTCAAGAGTATAGTCTCTGGTCAGGTTTTGTTTGTAGTAGCCGCCTGTCATACCGTCGATGGCAGTAGGTTTGTTCTTTGTCTCGTATTGGTCTAAGCTGAAGTCGAGAGCAGCCTTACCGGCGAATGTCAACCAGTCGGTGATGTCGTATGTGAGACGGAGAGAACCGTAAGCCTTGTCGCGGTCGAGTGTTGTGTTGTTGTTATAGAAACTCCAGAATGTGTTGGCGTGGATATATTGGAATGGATATGTTCCCCATTCTGTCATAGTGCCGTCTGCCTGTTCGTATGTTGTTGACTCGATGCCTTTCCAGCTTCTTGGCCAGCTGTAGAGAAGACCTTTGTTGAAGTTGCTGTATGACTCGCCGAGTACAGGTGAGTTAAGACGGTGGAAGTCGAAGTATGTGAAAGAGACGTCGGCTTTGATTTTTTCAGAGATGTTCAACAAAGAACCTACGTTGAATGTTGTCTGACGGAGGTTACAGTTGTCGATGATAGCGTCTGAACGGTCATCGGTGACAGAGACTCTCACAGAACCGAAGTCGCCTGCGTTTTGGAAGGAGACGTTGTTGGTGAAAGAATGAGAGTTCTTGTACAACATGCTGAGGTTGTCAGGTTGTGGAGTATAGTCTCTCATGACGCTGTCCCACCATAACATTGTTGTTCCATCCATAACAGGACCCCATGACACAGCACCGCCGTAGTAACCGAAGGTTGTATTTGTAGGTTCGCCTTCTGGTCCCAAGTCTGCGCTATATCCGTTAACATCATAGATGTAGTTGCCGTTTTCATCTTGTTTTAGTGTTGGTGTCAAGAATGAGATAGGACCGCCAGCGCCGTATTTGTTCTGTACGTCACGGTAGCCGTAAGGATTTGTCAACTTGTATGTTGAAGAGAAGTTGATGCCGAGACCTTGTTGTTTCTTACCTTTCTTGGTTGTGATGAGCACCACGCCGTTACCGCCTCGTGAACCGTAGAGAGCTGCAGCGGTAGGTCCTTTCAAGATGTTAAGGTCTTCGATATCTTCTTGGTTGATATTGTTAAGAGCTGTTCCCCAGTCTTGTCCGCCGTCCCATCCTGTGACACCGCCTTCGTTGGTCATAGGGACACCGTCGACGACGATGAGTGGCTGGTTGTCACCGAAGATGCTGTTGTTACCACGGATGACGATACGTGATGAACCGCCTGCGACACCGTCGCCAGTGATGATTTGGACACCGGCAGCGCGACCGCTCAATGAGTTGATGACGTTGTCGCTACCAGAACGTGTCAAGTCATCTCCGCTGATGTCTTCAGTGGCATAACCCAACTCTCTTTTTTGACGTTTGATACCTAAAGCTGTGATGACGACATTGTCTAACAACATGGCGTCGGTCTTCATCACAACATCGATTTTTGTTTTTCCATCTACAGGAATCTCTTGTGACTGATATCCTACGTATGAAAACAACAATATGTCATTGGAATTAACTCTGATGGAATAGTCGCCGTCAATGCCAGTGACTTCTCCTTTCGTTGTACCTTTGACTTGAATAGTTACACCAGGTAAACCCCAACCATCTTCAGCAGAAGTGACTATACCTGTGACAGTGATTTCTTGAGCATTAAGGCCGAAACTTAATGCAAGAAACGTAATTAAGAAAAAGTAAAACTTCCTCATATCAAATAATTTTAAATTTTTCAAAAAAAGTCCTACAAAATTATAATAAATAATAATATAAGTCAATTAAGTTTTTCTTATTTTTGTCTAAAAATAAAATCAATTATTATGGCAAAAATTAAGACTGTTTTTTATTGTAAGGAGTGTGGTAATGAGTCACCTAAGTGGATTGGTCATTGCCCTGGCTGTGGAGCGTGGAATAGTTATGTTGAAGAAAGCGTCGCTGTTGGTAAGGATAACAAGTCTGCAAAGAATTCTTTTTTGCCAGAGATGAAATCTAAGCCTGTTCCAGTCTTGGAGATAAGCGCTGCTAAAGAAGCTCGTATCGACATGGGATGCGGTGAGTTGAATCGTGTTCTTGGAGGCGGACTCGTCCCTGGTTCTCTCATATTGCTAGGCGGCGAACCTGGAATAGGAAAATCGACACTTTTGTTGCAAGTGGCTCTTAACCTTAAAGATAAGAAAATACTTTATGTGTCTGGCGAAGAGAGCGCTCAGCAAATCAAGATGCGTGCTGAGCGTATTGGGGTGCGTAACGAGAGCTGCTTGATATTAACAGAGACAAATACAACAGACATCACAAAACATATCGAAGAGACAAAACCAGACATCGTTGTCATCGACTCTATACAGACTCTCGAGTCGGCGGCAGTCGACTCAACGGCGGGCAGCATAAGCCAGATTCGCGAGACTGCCGCCGAGATGAACAAGGTGGCGAAATCTCTTCACATACCGACATTCCTCATCGGTCATATCACCAAAGACGGCAGCATCGCCGGACCAAAAATCTTAGAACATATTGTCGACACCGTGATTCAATTTGAGGGTGATCGTCATTATGGTTTCCGCGTCCTTCGCACTATAAAAAACCGTTTCGGTTCTTCTTCAGAACTTGGTATCTTTGAGATGAATGCCAATGGTTTACGTGAGGTGTCAAACCCAAGCGAGATATTATTGTCGCAACGAGATGAGAACGTCAGCGGCATAAGCATAGCTGCCACTCTCGAAGGACTGCGTCCTATGATGATAGAGACTCAGGCTCTGGTCAGCACTGCTGCTTATGGCACGCCACAACGCAGCTGCACCGGATTCGACACTCGCCGCCTTAACATGCTGCTTGCGGTGTTGGAGAAAAGAGCAGGATTCCGACTCTCTACCAAAGACGTCTTCCTTAACATAGCAGGTGGCCTGCGCGTTGATGATCCAGCAATCGACCTTGCTGTGGTAGCAGCGATATTGTCTTCTAACGAAGATGTGGAGATAAGCAACAGATATGCCTTCGCGGCGGAAGTCGGACTCTCTGGCGAGATACGTTCCGTCAATAGAATTGAAGCACGCATCGCCGAGGCAGATAAATTAGGAATGGAAAAGATATTCGTGTCGAAATATAACTGCCGAGGACTCGACACCTCCAAATTCAATGTTGAGGTAGTGCCGTTGGCGACGATAAATGAGTTGCTGAGTTTTTTGAGTTGTTAAGTTGCTGAGTTTTGATTGTTTAATTTTTAAAGTAATAATTTATGAAGCCTATTGAAACCATGTATATCTGGAGAGAGTCCAGAGTATTAGTGAATGATATTTATAACATGATGAATAAATGTCGAGATTATAGTTTTAGAGATCAAATTCAACGAGCTGTAATAAGCATAATGAATAATATAGCAGAAGGTGCAGAGTCGGGAACTAATGCTAAGTATATAAGCTTTTTGAATATATCAAAAGGAAGCTGTGCTGAAGTTCATTCGATGTTATATTTATGCGAAGATTTTAAATATTGTTCAGAGAATGAGGGATTATCTATGCAAAGTTGAACAAAACAAATATCAGTCGGAATAGCAAGACTGATAAAATACCTTTCCACCAATAAATAATTGTTTATAATATATCTCAGCAACTTAGTAACTTAGTAACTCTAAGTCCCCACACAATCAAAAAGGACATACACCATCTCGACAGCAGCATCCATAGGTATGCTCCACCAGCAGCAGTGAATAATAGCAGGTCTTCTAAGTTGCTGTGTGATATTCCTATGTGCATGTTCAGGAGGTCGTTTTCTTCTTTGGTGGTTTCGCCTTTTTCTGCTTCTTCTATCATAATGCCTGCGCCGTAAGCTAGTCCTAAGGTGTTGGATACTAACCATAGGAAAGCGCATCTCGGTGATAAGCCGAAGAAAACCATCACTGGCTTTAAAAATCTTGAGATGTATTGTATTATGCCGAATTCAGTCAGTATCTTCTGTAATAATGTCAAGAGATATACTAACAAGGCCATTGTGATTACATTTTTTGCTGTTCTGAAGGCCCATTGTTTTAACATCACTACAAATGTCAGTTTGTCTTGTATAGAATTTTCAACGACCTGACTTTCAAGGCTTCCAGGCATGATTTTATTTAGAATCCATCCTAGTATGAATGCCGATAAAGTCCTTACAACAACAATCTTGATTACAGAAGAACCTGTCTTGTGTTGTACTGCTGTCTCCACTATCATATTGTGTGAGCAAAGCACCATGACGGATAAGATCGTAGCGGCTCTTGTGCTGAGTTCCAATGTCGTCATCACGGCGATGGCAGAATAGCAGTTGACGAAATATCCAGAGACGTAAGCGAGGGCCGCTTCACCAGGAAGTCCGAAATGTGAGAAGATAGGAGTGAGCCAATATGAAATCCATTCTATGATTCCGAAATATTGTAATAACATGATGATGAAAGACAATGTCACCATTATCTTGGTCAGCCACCAGATGGTTTTGAATGCGCTTGGCCTGGCGCTTTTGATGCAATTTGTAAATCGTGACATTTTTGATTATAAACGACCTGTTATCTTGAAACTGATTATTAGATTCGGAACTTCTGTTGTTAGATATTGTGTTGAGATATAGGCTCCTGCACTGTAATTATACAACTCTCTTGTGTTGTTTGTGCAGTTGCTCATTCCATACATAACTTCAACGCCATAAGACAGTTTTTTGTGTGAGAGACCGATTTCTGGAGCGAAATACAAACCTTTGTTATAACTAGATCTCGTCACGACGCTGTATGTGTTTTCTACTGTGTAAGAATATTCTATCACCGCCTTTTTAAAAGGGTATATATATCCTGCGCTGATACTGTAATATGGAATTACTTTGCTTTCTTTTTTTGTAATATTGCCTCTGATATTCATGAATATAGGTATCTCTAGGGAGAAGTCATTGCCTTTGTTGTCAAGAGGTATTCCAAAATTATCATCGTTTAATATGTGGTTGACATAACAGAATCCAAGACCGCCGCCGATGGAAAAATGATCGTTTTTAAAATTGCTGTAAATTCCTTTCAATGATATTGCCATTTCCATTGATTTTGTTGCACCGGCAGAAACTTCAAGATATCCGCGATTGTTTTGCGCAAATGAAATATTTGCAATCATGAACAATGGAAGTAAAAGAGAAAGTAGTTTTTTCATGTCTCATATTTTTAATTAGCAAACATAATGAAAAATAAAATATGCGACAATAGTGAATTTGATGTTAAATGTTAAAATTTTTATAGAAATATTTCTTAATTTTTATTCACAATTAATTGATTCTTAATGAATAAAAATTTTTTTTCAAAAAAATGTCGAATTTACATTTTTTATTGTAGTAATTTTGCACGCGAGAAACGTTATTGTTTCATCACGTTTTTTGAAAAACAAACACATTATATATATGGTAAAAAACTTAGTAATTGTCGAGTCTCCTGCCAAGGCTAAAACTATCGAAGGTTTTTTGGGTAAGGATTATGTAGTGAAGTCAAGCTATGGTCATGTGAGAGACTTGAACAAATCGAATTTGAGTTTGGACATGAACGCCGGTTTCCAACCTTTATATGAGATTCCGGAAGATAAGAAATCATTAGTAGCAGAACTTAAGAAAATAGCCGAGGACGCCGAAATGGTGTGGCTCGCTTCCGATGAGGACCGCGAAGGAGAATCAATTTCGTGGCATCTTTTCGAGACATTAGGTCTTAAGGACGAGAAATATCGTCGTATCGTTTTCCATGAAATCACCAAGACAGCCATCGCTCATGCTATCGATAATCCTCGTAAGATCGACATGGACTTGGTCTCAGCACAACAGGCACGCCGTGTCCTTGACCGTGTTGTAGGTTATGAGTTGTCACCTCTTCTCTGGAAAAAAGTAAAACCATCACTCTCTGCAGGTCGTGTACAGTCAGTAGTCGTTCGTCTTATCGTAGAATGTGAAGAAGAAATCAAGAACTTCAAGCAGACAAGCGCATTCCGTGTGACAGCGATATTCACTTTCACTATCGACAATCGTGAATATTCTCTTTCTGCCGAGCTTCCATATCGTTTTGAAACAGAAGAAGACGCACATGCTTTCTTGCAAAACTGCAAAGATGCATCATATAAAATCAAGGCTGTTGAAAAGAAACCTATTTCAAAATTACCAGCTCCTCCATTCACAACATCTACATTACAACAGGAGGCAGGCCGTAAGTTAGGTTTCTCTGTCAGCAACACAATGCGAATCGCACAACAACTCTATGAGTCAGGAAAGATCACTTATATGCGTACCGACTCTGTTAACTTGTCGCAGTTCGCTCTTATGTCAGCGAAAAAAGAAATCGAGAATCTCTACGGAACAGAATATGTTAAAAACCGTCAGTTCTCAACAAAATCAAAGGGCGCACAAGAAGCTCACGAAGCTATACGTCCAACATATCTCGACCAACAAACCATCAAGGGAACCGCTGACGAACGTAAACTCTATGAACTTATCTGGAAACGTACTATCGCTTCTCAAATGGCAGAGGCTCAGATAGAAAAGACAAACGTTAACATAGAGATATCTAATTCAGACAAAGAATTTACAGCAAGCGGCGAAGTCGTTTTATTCGACGGTTTCTTGAAAGTATATACTGAAAGCAGCAACGAAGAACAAGGCGAAACAAGCAACGGAATGTTGCCTCCTCTCGTAGTGGGTCAATTCCTTGACTTGGAAAAGATGGAAGCTCAACAACGCTTCACACGTCATACTCCACGCTACACAGAATCAAGTCTCGTCAAGAAAATGGAAGAGCTCGGCATCGGACGTCCTTCAACATACGCTCCTACAATCTCTACTATCCAAAAGAGAGGTTATGTTGAGAAAAAAGATATCCAAGGTGAGGTTCGTAACTATAAAGTCTTGACTCTCAAGAAAAATAAGATTACAGAAAAGATAGGTAAAGAAAATATAGGAAACGAAAAAGGCAAACTCGTTCCAACAGACATCGGCGTATTGGTAAACAGATTCTTGTTGCAGTATTTCGATAATATCATCGACTATAACTTCACTGCTAACGTTGAAAAAGAATTCGATAAGATTGCTGAAGGCGAATGCAAATGGAACAGCATGATCAGCGATTTCTATAAAGATTTCCATAAGCAAATTGAAGATACATCTGACAACTCAGGTAAGTTCAGCGGCGAGAAATTCCTCGGTGTTGACCCTGCTTCAGGCAAGAATGTGTATGTTAAGATAGGTCGTTTTGGTCCTGTGGCTCAGATAGGTGACACTGACTCAGAAGAGAAACCTAAGTTTGCAGGCCTTAACAAAAATCAAAGCATCGAGACAATAACATTGGAAGAAGTCCTCGGCTTATTCGCATTCCCTCGTATCCTTGGTGACTATGAAGATGCTGAGATACAAGTGGCTATCGGTCGCTTTGGTCCTTATATCAAACATAATAACGTATTCTATGGCTTGACAAAACTCGATGATCCAGCAATGGTATCTTACGATAGAGCTGTCGAAATCATAGAGTCAAAACGTAAGTCTGATTTGGATAATGTTGTTTCTACATATCCAGAAAACGAAGACTTGAAAGTGTTGAAAGGTCGTTTCGGAATATATATCAGCTTTAACAAGCAGAACTATAAGATTCCAAAGACATACGATGCAACAAACTTGACTTATCAAGACTGCATGGATATCATCAATGATCCAAATAACGCCTCAAAGAAAAGAGGTAAGAAAAGTTAATATTGAACTTTGATCAAAGTTCTTAATGCGCTTCCAGCCAGTTGTTTCCGGTGTTGAGATTTACTTCTATCGGGATGCTGAGTGGGAGCGCATTTTTCATCTTATCCTTGACGAGTTCGCTTAGGGTGTCGAGTTCTTCTTTAAGAACATCGAATACCAATTCGTCGTGAACCTGTAATATCATCTTGGATTTCAGATCTCTTGCTCTCATCTCGTTGTGAATGTTTGTCATCGCGATTTTTATCATATCTGCCGAGCTGCCTTGTATTGGCGCGTTGATGGCATTTCTCTCTGCGAAGTTCCTTACTACGCTGTTGCCAGAGTTGATGTCGCGGAGATAACGGCGGCGTCCTAACATCGTTTCTACATATCCGTATTGCTTTGCGAAATCGACTTGCTTGTCGATATATTCTTGTATGCCTACATATTCTCTGAAATAATTTTTTATTATCTCAGAGGCTTCGCTTCTTGATATCTTTAATCTTTCTGCTAGTCCGAATGCTGACATTCCGTAAATGATGCCGAAGTTGACTGCTTTGGCGTTGCGACGCATCTCGCTGGTGACGTCTTTTATGTCAACGCCATAGACGCGCGCTGCTGTGTCAGCATGAATGTCTAAACCCTCACGGAATGCAGACTGCATAGCTTGGTCGCCGCTGAGATGAGCTATGATTCTTAACTCAATCTGCGAATAATCCGCTGCGAGCAGTATGTGATTTTCGTCACGTGGAACGAATGCCTTCCTGATCTCACGGCCTTTGTCGGTACGAACCGGTATGTTTTGAAGGTTAGGGTTGTTGGAACTCAATCGGCCTGTGGCTGTGACGGCCTGATTGAATGATGTGTGAATAAGACCATCGTAAGGACTTACCAACGAAGGCAAGGCATCGACGTATGTCGATTTGAGTTTTGTCAAAGAACGATAGTCGAGAATATGCTGTACGATAGGACTTTCGTTGATGATTTTCTGAAGCACCTCTTCGCCTGTAGGATACTGTCCGGTCTTGGTCTTCTTGGCTGGAGCCTTTATATTCAGTTTGTCGAAAAGAATCTCGCCTAACTGCTTAGGAGAACCGATGTTGAAGGAGGTGCCAGCTATTTCATAGATGCTGTTTTCGATATCAGCGATCTCTTTGGCTTGTTCCTCGCTGATCTGTTTCAATCCGTTGATATCGATCTTGACGCCGTTGGATTCCATTTGAGCAAGGACTCTGACCAATGGCATCTCAATTTCATAGAAAAGATTCTCTAGATTGTTTTCAGATAATAAAGCCTTGAACTTATCGTAAAGCTGCCATCTGATGTCGGTATTGTCAGTAGCATAAATGTCGCTGAGATAATCCAGGCTATGATTCAATTCTGGCTCAATGAGATAATGGGCTATCATGATGTCCCATAAGCTGTTGTTTATTGTGATATCGTATTTCGCAAGAAATGCAATATCGGTTTTTATGTTATGTCCTATTATCGTCTTTTCATTGTCGTTGAAGATGCAAGAGAATTTTGCCAACAAGTCTTTACGTTTCTCTTCCTCGACAGGAAGTTCGATCTTGTAAATGTCATTATTGTTAACGGCAAAAATCATTTCTCTTGTCTCGATATGGAAAGAGAAGACATTGCATTTTTTAAGATTGTCAATAAGTTCATTGATTTGCGAATCATCTTTTACGATGATGAACTCACGAGTTTTAACAATGTTGACATCAGGTTCTTCGTCGAAGCCACCGAAAAGATCAAGCTGGCTGCTAGCTGCTGGCTGTTGGGTATTAGCCATCGGCTTTTGGCTTTTAGCTACTGGTTGTTGGTTATTGGTTGAAGTCTGTTGTCTGTTGTCTGTTTTCCGTTGACTCTTAAACCTCGTAAGGAATGTTCTGAATTCCAGTTCTTCGAACAATTCGGTGAGACGTTCCATGTCAGGGTCTTTGACTTTAAGCTGTTCTTCGTCGAAGTCTACAGGGACGTTGGTGTCTATTGTCGCGAGTTTTTTGGACAGAAGACCTTGCTGAGCGTAGTTGATGACATTCTCGCGCATCTTGCCTTTTAGTTTGTCGGCATTAGCGATGATGTTTTCGACAGAGTCGAATTCTGTCACAAGTTTAGAAGCGTTTTTCTCACCTATGCCAGGTATTCCAGGGATGTTGTCAGAGGCGTCACCCCAGAGGCCGAGTATGTCGATGATCTGTTCAGGGCGAGCGATGCCGTATCTCTCGCACACTTCTTTAGGTCCAAGGACCTTAGCTGGTTCGCCGCCTTTTGCAGGTTTATAGATGAATATGTTTTCACTTACGAGTTGTCCGAAGTCTTTGTCGGGAGTCATCATAAATGTGGTGAAACCCTCTTTTTCAGCTTTTTTTGCCAGAGTTCCTATGATGTCGTCAGCCTCATATCCTTCACGTTCGAATATAGGGATGTTAAAAGCCTTTATGATTTCCTTTATGTAAGGAACAGATATTTTGATATCAGGAGGTGTTTCTTCTCGGTTGGCCTTATAAGCGGAGAAGTCGTCGGTGCGGAGGGTAGGAGCGCCGAGGTCGAAGGCAATGCCTATATGGGTAGGTTTTTCGTTTTTAAGCACTTCATATAAAGTGTTCAGAAAACCCATAATGGCAGAAGTGTTCAAGCCTTTTGAGTTGATTCTTGGGTTTTTATTTAAAGCAAAATAGGCCCTATATATAAGTGCGTAAGCGTCGAGAAAGAATACTTTTTTCATCATTTTTTTATTTTTAGTAAAAGTAGAAAAAAAATGCGTAAGGAGGTAAATAAAAATGAAATTTTAAATAATTGATAATCAAGTTTGATTTTTTTAGAGAGTCAAAATGTTCAAAAAAAGTGCTGTGATTCAAAAAAAAGGTTTAACTTTGCAACAAAGTTTTTTTTCTTGAGCAGAAAATATTATTAACTTAAATTTTTAAAATCATGGCAGACGTTAAAGAAAAAGTTGTGTCAATCATCGTTGATAAATTAGGTGTTAATCCTGAAGACGTAGTAGAAACAGCAAGTTTCACAAATGATTTAGGTGCTGATTCACTTGACACAGTTGAGTTAATCATGGAATTTGAAAAAGAATTTAATGTTACAATTCCAGACGATCAAGCAGAGAAGATCTCTACAGTGGGTGACGCTTTGAAATATATTGAAGAAAATATCTAATTGCAATAATATATGGAATTAAGACGTGTAGTTATTACTGGATTAGGAGCTATCACGCCTATAGGTAATACAGTTTCAGAATTTTGGGATGCATTATGTAAAGGTGTTAACGGAGCCGGTCCAATAACACGTTTTGATTCTTCAAAGTTTAAAACTCGCATAGCTTGTGAGGTCAAGAATTACGATTCACTTCAATTCTTTGATCGTAAAGAAGCAAGAAAATTGGATTTGTATGCTCAGTTTGCAATCATTGCATCTGACGAGGCAATCCGAGATTCACAAATCACCAAAGACAATACTGACTTTAATGAGGTCGGTGTTGTCTTTAGTTCTGGTATAGGTGGCATAAATAGTTTCTATGAAGAGATAATGTCTCATGCTGCCGGAGATGGAACTCCTCGTTTCAACCCATTCATTATCCCTAAATTATTACCAGACTTAGCAGGCGGACATATTTCAATCAGACATGGTTTCTTGGGACCTAACTATTCTACGGTATCAGCATGTGCTTCATCAGCAAATGCTATAGCAGAAGGTTTCAATTATATACGTTATGGTATGTTCCCTGTAATTGTTGTCGGCGGTTCAGAAGCTGCTGTTTCTGTTCCTGCAATGGCTGGCTTTGAATCAATGCATGCCATGACAACACGCAATGATGATCCTATGACAGCTTCTCGTCCTTTTGATAAAGACCGCGATGGTTTCCTTATGGGTGAGGGTTGCGGCTGTCTCGTATTGGAAGATCTTGAACATGCTCTTGCACGCGGAGCCAAGATTTATGGCGAAGTGGTCGGTTGTGGCTTGTCAAGCGATGCATATCATATCACAGCTCCACATCCTGAAGGAAAAGGCGCTATGTTATGTATGGAACGCGCTATTAAATCAGCAGGCTTGAAACCTACCGACATCGACCATATCAATACTCACGGAACATCAACGCCGGCAGGCGATACTTCTGAAGCATTGGCGATAAGCCAGTTGTTCGGAGAACATGTCGCTAATATGCCTATCAACTCTATAAAATCAATGACAGGTCATTTGCTCGGTGGTTCTAGCGCCATAGAGTCAATAGCAACAGTGTTGTCGTTGCGTGATGGTATAATACCTCCGACAATCAATCACTTTAATGATGACCCTTCAATAGACTCTAATCTCGATATTGTTTATTGGGAAGCCCGTAAGAAAGATATGACATACGCTTTGAGCAATGCTTTTGGCTTCGGCGGTCATAATGCAAGTGTAATATTTAAGAAATATCAATAATCTAGGCTTTGTCTTTACTCACATTCTTTAGATATAGAAACAAGTCTGATAGAGCATTGGCTAGTTCTATCCATAATATCTTTGGCTTTTATCCTAAAAATATAGAATTATATAAATTGGCTTTCACTCATAAGTCAATGTCTATAAAGAATACAGGATATAGCATTAGCAATGAACGCCTTGAATTCCTTGGAGATGCAGTGTTGAGCACTATCGTGGCTCAGTTCTTGTTTAAGAAATTTCCGACACGACAAGAAGGCTTCATGACAGAGATGCGCTCTAAAATCGTAAGCCGCGCTTCCTTGAATAAGTTATCTCTGAAATTCGGTCTCGAAAATCTGATCAATTACGCAAGATCTAATGAACAAAGTAAATCCAAATCGATGGGCGGTAATGCTTTCGAGGCTTTCACTGGCGCTTTGTTTCTTGACTATGGCTACGAATATGCATATAAGATAATAGTGAACCGTGTCATAAAAATGCATATCGATCTTGAAGAACTGGAGAAAAACGAGACTAATTATAAAAGCAAACTTCTTGAATGGGCACAGAGACAGAAACGCCGCGTAGTGTTTAATCAAGTGGCTGTTAAAGGCTCTGGCTACGACCGTCTTTATCATATTCAAGTCACTATCGATGATGAAGAATATGGCAAGGCTGCAGATCATTCTATAAAAGGCGCAGAACAGCTTGCTGCAGAGAAGACTTGGTTAATGATGAACGAACAGAACTCTCAATGAAGAAAAAAACAAAATTTGTTGTGGAACCTTTTGATGATATCAGGATAATTGGTATCAACACTGGTATGGTTGATTATCAGTTGGCCTGGAATATAAACAAAGCCTTGAAAATTGACCTTGTAAAGTATAAGGACATTCCTTCTGAAGATGAGAATCTATTCTCTTTCTATCTTTACGATGCAGGCGAGAACTCAAACACTTTCAACCTTGTGGCCTTATCGAATGAAGATGCCAGATGGGTGTCATTCTCCCCTCAGACTGATTATCTGCTGATAATTAGAAATTATATCAAAGACACAGATTTCCAATCTTTATTAACGAAGATAAAGGCTATACCAAAGGTTATTTATGCCTATGTTGTCGATCTCGGGAAGAACTCAAAGATTGACACCATCCTTGAGGACATAGAACTGCATGAGATGGATATCGTTGATGAGATGAATAAAAGATATTAAAAAACGTCACCTTCTGAGAAAGTGACGTTTTTTAATTGATGGCTTTAGCTATTTATGCTTGTTCAAACTGTTTCAGGAATCTTACATCGTTTTCAAAGTAAAGACGTAAGTCGTTGACTTGATATTTCAACATAGCGATACGTTCTACACCCATACCGAATGCGAAGCCAGTATATACTTCAGGGTCGATATTACATGCTTTCAAGATGTTAGGGTCGCAGATGCCGCAGCCTAAGATTTCCAACCAGCCTGTGTGTTTACAGATGTTACAGCCTTTGCCGCCGCAGATGTTACATGAGATGTCCATTTCTGCAGAAGTCTCTGTAAATGGGAAGTAAGAAGGACGGAAACGAACCTTTGTCTCTTCACCGAAATATTCTTTCACAAAGTGGAATAATGTCTGTTTTAAGTCAGCAAAAGAAACGTCTTTGTCGATATATAAACCTTCTATCTGATGGAAGATGCAGTGAGCGCGAGCTGAGATGGCTTCGTTACGGAACACTCTTCCAGGAGCGATGATGCGGATAGGAGGCTGTCCTTGTTCCATGGCGCGAACTTGAACACTTGAAGTGTGAGTTCTTAACAAGACGTCTGGGTCTTTGCTGATGAAGAATGTGTCTTGCATATCGCGGGCAGGATGGTCTGGAGGGAAGTTCAATGCTGTGAAGCAGTGGAAGTCGTCTTCGATCTCAGGACCTTCGCTGATGACAAAACCCAATCGCTCAAATATATTGTTGATTTCTTCTCTTACGATTGACAATGGGTGACGAGCACCATTCATTGCATCTACAGGGAGAGACAAATCTTGGTCGTTTGTAGCGACGTTTTGTGTCTCGAATTGTTGCATCTGTTCGTCAAAGATTTCTTGAGCTCTATTCTTCAACTCGTTAAGTTTTATACCGAGCTCTTTGCGCATTTCCGGAGCAACTTGTTTGAAGTCGGCAAACAATGCAGGAATAGCACCTTTCTTACTGATATAAGCAACTCTGAAGTTTTCTAAAGCTTCTTTGCTTTCTGCTTTAAAAGAGTTAATCTCTCCTAATATTTGAGCTATTTTTTCGATCATCTTTATTTACTTTTTGTCAACAGACAACGGACAACAGACAACGGATTTAATATGTCATTGTCAATTGTTAATTGTCAATTGTCAATTGTTAATTTTTATTTTAAAATTTCTATTGTCATTGTAACAGCTTCAACAGGAACATCCATATAACCTGTCTTTACCTTAGCGATTTTGTCGATGATTTCAAGACCTTCAACAACTTCACCGAATACTGTATATTCGCCGTCTAAGTGTGGTGTTCCGCCAACTGTTGTATAAGCTTCAATTTGTTCTTGAGTGAATGTCAAACCCATACGTTGTTGATACATCTGGATGTGAGCGTCTGTCAATACTTGACCTTGAACGATATAGAATTGACATCCGCTTGAAGCTTTTTTAGGATTTACTTGATCTCCTAAACGAGCTGCTGCCAAAGCACCTTTTTTGTGGATATGGTTTGCGCGGAACTCTGCTGGGATAGTATAACCTGGATCAACGCTGCCATCTTGGTTGTGACCGCCTTGAATCATGAAGTTGTTGATAACACGGTGGAATGGTGAGTTGTTGTACCAACCTTCGTTAATAAGTTTTATGAAATTATCTCTATGTAATGGAGTGTCGTTGTATAACTTAACTGTAATGTCACCTAATGAAGTCTTGATTAAGACCATTGTTTCTTTTTCTTGTGCTTGTGTTGTCATGCCTAATAATATACAAATGATTAAACAAATTTTTTTCATAATTAATCGTTTATCTGTGAATAAATAATTTCTAATCTGATTCTGCTTGTTGTGTCTTGACTGTCTGGTCCGTGGAAAATCCAGCGTTTTGCGTTGTTGGCACCGGAATATGTATATACGAATAATCCGTAGTTTTCAACATCAGGGCCAGCGAGTACTAAGTCTTGTACGTATTCTGATATTCTGAACCACACTTGGTCTGTTTGTGGGTCGTACATTCCGTTGTAATAAGCGGTTCCAACCAATTGGTCTGGTAAAATGCTATATGAACCATCTTCTTTAGCTTTTACTACCACGAGTTGAGCTGGTTGAGAGAACATCATGGTGTCGTTGTTAACGCCGTTGATCATTCCGTTAGCTCCTGTCATGATAAGCTTTGCCTCGTTGATAAGAACGTTGGTGTTCATATCTTTTGCCCATTGTGCAATGTTAGGGAATATCAATCTTGATCTCACGCCGGCTGTCGACTGAACATACAGATATTGGCTGTTTGTGGTGTCGTCGAAAGTTATTGGAGCTTGTGCTGTTGCATAATCATGATCGAAATGGTTGAAACGTATGTATTTGTCACTTACGTTGAAGTCATAGAATGTTGTATCGTTGTCGTTATGGTAGTAAATTCTTAAATAAGATTTTGTGTTGAGCAGGTTGAAGTAACAAATGGATCCTGTTCCGCTTACTGGTTCGCAAGAGACATGGATGCCATTGAAATATTTCATGAATGTAGTGTTTGAAGAGAACTGGCTTTCGTTGTTGATGAATCTTTCGCCGAGTGTATTATCGATAGGAATTCTTACAACGGCAGTTGAGAGAGAGTCATCGTCGATATTGCTGTGAGTTCTTGGTCTTGGCGAGAATGTATAGTTGGCGAGTTCTTCGCCCAAAGCAAATGAAGTGTTTGAATAATATATCAAGGAATCTCCTGACATGCTTTCTGCAACTTCATGTACTTTCAATGTCAATGGTGTCAAGGTGTCGCCATAGTATCCTGAGTAGATCATTTGCAAGACGATGGAGTCTGTTGTTGCTCCTTTGCCCCATTGGATACTGTTGCTGGTGAGACCTATCTGCGTGTAGAAACTCAAGTTTGAGTTGCCGAAGATAGGGTCGTTAAGGTCGCCGACTAACGAAAGCGATGCTGCTTTTGTGCTGAGCGAGTCGATATGTTCTGTTTCTGCGACGATATCGTGTTCGCCGGAGAACGCTACTTTGATATAGCTGCTGTTTGGTTGTAAAGAACTGCCGATGTCTGGTAATTTTTTACAAGAAGCAAAAGCTATGAGCGCTACAAATAATGTTAATAAAAAATGTTTTGTTTTCAAGGTAATACTTATTAGAGATTATCGTAAAAATCGTTATAAGCATCAACGTAAGTTTCTGGAGAATGGTATTCGAGAATAGGTTTTTTCAATGATTTTGCATATTCTTCGAGTTCCGGATTTATTTTTTCACTGCCAAAGATGATGCCATCAGAGAAATCCAACGCTGTTTTCATAAGATTTACATAGTTGGTGTCTTTGAGGAATTTCACATCTTTAGGCGCTATTCCTTGAAGCTTCATTTTCTTGTCGAAGCCATTGCGGAATGTTTCTGTGAAGTCGTCATCATAGATTGAGAAGACTACCTTTGACTCGCTGAAGAGAGGGTTGTCTTTGAAGGCTTTCTTGATATATATCGGGATGAGAGCCGACATCCAGCCGTGACAGTGGATGATGTCAGGAGGCCAGTTTAGTTTGCGTATGGTTTCGATAACGCCGCGTGAGAAGAAGATGGTGCGGTCGTCATTGTCTTCAAAGAACACATTGTTCTTGTCGGCTATGGTCGACTTGCGTTTTGTGAAGAAGTCGTCATTGTCGATGAAATATATCTGCATTCTTGCTTTTTGAATGGAAGCGACCTTGATGATCAAAGGATGGTCTGTATCGTTGATGATAAGGTTCATGCCAGAAAGACGAATGACTTCGTGTAATTGGTTTCTGCGTTCGTTGACATTGCCGAAGCGAGGCATGAAGATTCTGATCTCTTTCCCCTTCATTTGAATACCTTCAGGGAGGTTTCTTCCTATCAAAGAGATTGGATTTTCATCCAAATAAGGTGTTATTTCTTGATGAACAAAAAGTACTTTTGTTTTTTCCATAGAGGCATATTTTATATGTCATTAAAAGAAATACAAAATTAAGCAAAAATTTTTGAATTAAGGAAGAAAAAAAGTCGATTTTTTGAAAAAATAATAAAAAAAGCGAGAAACAATCGTTTCTCGCTTTTGTACTCCCTCAGGGATTCGAACCCTGGACCCATTGATTAAGAGTCAATTGCTCTACCAACTGAGCTAAGGAAGCATTTTTGAGACTGCAAAAGTACAACTTTTTTTTAATTCACAAAACTTTTTTTTGAAAAAAATGAAAATTAACTCTGAACTAAGGATATTGGCTGTTGGCTATTGAATGTAAGAACTTTAAACTTTAAGCTAAAAAAGTCTGTTGTCCATTGTCTGTAGTCTGTAGACTTTTTTATATCTTTGCCACTATGGAACTACAAGAGCATTTTGAAAATCAGAAACACGAGTGGGAGTCGGCTTTGCAAGTGAACGCTCCTGCTGAACAGCCTATGCAGGTTAACCCAAAGGCATTGGAACGTATGATGGCGAAACGTCAGCGCATGCTTCCTCTCAATGAATATGTCGATGGCATACTTAAAGGTGATATCGTTATTTTGAGTAAGGCTATCACTTTGGTGGAGAGTGCCTTGCCTGAACATCAGAAGATGGCGCAGGATATCATTGCGGCATGTCTTCCTCATTCTGGCAATGCGATACGTCTCGGCATAACCGGCGTGCCTGGTGCTGGCAAAAGTACTTTCATCGAAGCTCTTGGAATGGAACTGAGCCGTAATGGTCATAAGCTTGCAGTGCTTGCCATCGACCCTAGCAGCCAGCGTTCTAAAGGTAGTATCCTCGGCGATAAGACTCGCATGGAGGAACTTTCGCAACAACGTAACGTATATATCCGTCCTTCAGCATCTGCTTGTACTCTCGGCGGCGTGGCACGTAAGACCCGTGAGGCTATAATACTCTGTGAAGCAGCTGGCTTCGACACTATATTCGTCGAGACAGTTGGCGTCGGCCAGTCGGAGATAGCGGTGTATTCTATGGTGGATTTCTTCCTCTTGGTGCTTATTGGCGGTGCCGGCGATGAGCTGCAAGGAATAAAGCGCGGCATTATGGAAATGGCTGACGGCATCATCGTCAACAAGGCTGACGGCGATAACGTGCAAAGAGCTAACCGTGCCATGACAGAGGTAAAAAACGCAGTACATCTGTTCCCACTCGCCGAGTCGGGACAACCAGTCAATGTGATGACATGCTCGGCATTGACACATTATAATATTCCTGAGGTCTGGAAAATGGTGACGGAACATGTGGAAAATATCCGTAAGTCGGGATACCTTGCAAAGAAAAGAGCTAAGCAGGATGTTCAGACTATGTACGACAGCATTGAGCAGACACTTAAAGATACTTTCTATCAGAACTCATTGATAAAGGATATGATAGCGTTGATAGAGAGTGATGTTAAAGAGAAAAGAACGACGGCTTATACTGCCGCAAATAATCTTTTAGAGACGTATTTTAATACGATGAAGAAATAATTCGTATTGTAATTTTCTTCTTTAAAATACTTATTTGTCATTTCGGAAATAATTTTCCTTTCTGGAAGGTTATATGGGATTACTTTGTAAAAAATATTATCTATAATGAAAAAAATCGTATTGACATTAATGCTGTTCGCATTGACAGTGTGCGGACTGAAGGCACAGTCGTATGTGCTGAAAATTCAGATGAATGATGAGACAGAAACTCAGTGGAAGGCAGAGCAGGTTCGTAACATTTACTTCGATAATGACTCGACTTTGATTGTTGTGGAAAATGGAAATGACTACACTCATTCATACAATATCTTGGAGGTTGACAAGATGTATTTTCAATCAGAAGAGGGCTTGGGTGAAATTAATTTCGAACAGACTTCTTTCGTCTATCCAAATCCAGCAAAAGATAATATCAGAATAATAGGTGTTGAAAATCAAGATGTGGAGATTTTCTCAACAGATGGCAAACTTATCATGAAGGAGAGATATGATGGTATGAATCTAAATGTTTCTTCTTTGCCAAAAGGTTTTTATTTAATCAAAACAAATGGTCAAACATTAAAATTCAATAAGATATGAAAAAGATATTTTTTACTCTGATATTAGGCTTTATCATGTCTTTGGGCATGTTTGCACAGAATGAGATGTGGGTTTATAATTCTGACGGAACAATAAAGACATGCAATATTTCTGAAGTCGATTCAATAAACTTCACTGCTAATATGATCAATATGCTCCTTTATAAAAATGGAGATAATAATACATTGTCAGTCGCTGCTATCGACAGCATCGTCTTTAAGCAAATCGTAAATCCAGGTGATGATAACCAAGGTGGCAATGATGATGATAACCAGGGAGGTGGCGGAGACGATAACCAAGATGACAACCAAGGCGACAATCCTAATGACACTATATCTTCTGTAGTTTATGTTGAGTTTAATGGCGCTACGGCTACTGTGCGTCATGACATCGCTTCTGAAGATTTTGTGGTTAATATTGAAGGTGCAGATGTAAGCATCGTCACAGCTGCAGGTATAGAATTTATTCAATATCAGCTTAGCGGACAGACATCAGACGGTTCTTTTGCTTTGGAAAGCGATACCGAGTTTAGCGTAATTCTTAATGGTGTCGATATCACTTCGTCATCTAAGGTGCCATTGGATCTTGCCAAGAAGGTTGAAAGAAACATTATCGTAGCTGATGGTACTGTTAACGTCTTGACAGATAATACAGAAAGCGATGGCAAAGCTGCTCTTAACACTAAAGGCGCTACCAACATCAAAGGCGCTGGTTCTTTGACAGTCAACGCTAATAAAAAACACGGCATATCTTCTGACTATGACAACAATATTAATAATGTGACATTGGTCGTGAATAATACAGCCGATGCTTCAAAGGGTTTGAAGTCTGATGCCAATATCATCATCAACGATGCTGATGTAACTATCGTTTCTTCAGGAACATTGACATTGGAAGAGTTGGATTTGGGTTACGATGCTACATATTGTACAGCTATCGGCGCTGACGGCAATTTTGAGATGCTTGGCGGAAAATTAAATGTCACGCTTCCTGAAAGCAATGTCGCTGGCCGTGGCGTCAAAGTGGATGGCAACATCTCGATTTTCGATGGTGACATCAATGTCGTTTCACATGGCGGAGGTAATACTTACACCAATTCAGAAGGCGCGATAGATTCTTATAAGTCATCATGCATCAAAGCTGACGGTGATATTTATTTGCTCGGCGGAACCATCATTGTTGAAGCTACTGGCGCTGCTGGAAAATGTGTCAACGCTGACGGTAAAATCTTCATCGGAAAAGAAAATGAAGACAATGACGGTCTTGTTATAAACCTTAAGACTACTGGCCAAAAATTCTATGAATCAGGTTCAGGTGAGGATGCCGACTACGCAAATCCAAAGGCTTTGACTGCAGAAGATGATTTGTATGTCTACGGCGGTGATATCACTGTCTATACACAAAACGATGGTGGCGAAGGTCTTGAAAGCAAGAACGGCGTTTATATTAAAGGTGGAAATATCATAGTAGATACTTATGACGATGCTATCAACGGAAAATATCATGTGCAGTTTGACGGTGGCCTTGTTTATCTTAATTCAAGAGGCAATGATGCGGTCGACTCTAACGGCACTATGACAGTCACTGGCGGTTTCGTGTTGGCTTATGGTCAGACATCTCCTGAAGGCGCTTTCGACTGCGACCAGAACACATTCACAGTAACTGGCGGTACTTTGATCGGCATTGGCGGTCATGCTACTAACCCAACATCATCTGTATGTACCCAACGCTCCTTGGTCTATAGCGGCGTTACTAGCGGAACAGCATTGCAGATCGTTGATACAAATGGCAATGACTTGTTGACATTGCAAGTCCCTACCTATTCAGGTGGTGGTTCAAATCCAGGTGGTGGCGGTGGCTGGCCTGGTGGTGGCGGTTGGCCTGGAGGTCCAGGAGGTGGTAGCGGTAGCCTTACACTCTTGTATTCATCAGCCGATTTGCAGCAAGGAACTATCACTGTCAAACAAGGCGGTACGATATCAGGCGGTGAGAATTTCTACGGATATTATACAGGCGCAACATATTCTGGCGAGACATCGTCTAAGAGCGTGACTATATCTGGAATGGTGACAACATACGGAAGCGGCTCCAATCCCTAACGCAACGGGTTTCGATTCAAAAAAAAGTTTGTTGTTTATTTATTGTTGTCTTTGGCCTTTAACTTCGGAAACATCTTCCTTAATCTTAACAAGGTTTTCCCGATGTTTTCTCCAGCGATGACGAATGTCACGGGAAGAAAAGGACGGAGTATAGATCCATGCCGCCTTCATAAAGATGCAGGGCGAACAATGGGTTCATTCCGTATGTCGCGGCAGATATGCTACAAACAAATATCCCTTTGCCTTGTTATTCATATTTTGAAAAATAGAGCGCAGAAGTACGTTTTTTTTCTTGAAAAAACTTTCATTTTTCAAAAAGAATTTGTATCTTTGTGAGGCAAAAAAATAAAACTAATGAAGCTATCAACAACATACCTCGGACTAAAATTAAAATCTCCTATCATCGTTAGCAGTTCTACATTGACAGGAAGTGTGGAAAGTATCAAGCGTTGCGCAGAAGCAGGCGCTGGCGCGGTGGTGCTGAAATCTATATTTGAAGAACAGATTCTGTCGGAGATCAGAAGAGAAGAGGGTTATACTGATGCTGATATCTATAATTCTTATCCAGAAGCTCAAGAGTATCTTAACACGTATATGCGTGGAACGGAGATTGAGATTTATGAGAAGCTTATTCGTGAGTCAAAGAAGGTCGTCGATATTCCAATCATTGCAAGTATCAATTGTTCCGACAAAGGCGAATGGATTAGCATTGCAAGGGAACTTCAAGATGCTGGTGCTGACGCCTTGGAATTGAATATCGCGATAGTGACATTCGACAGAGACGTTGACCCGAGAGCGATAGAGGGAGAATATATCGACATCCTTAAAGAAGTAGAGAAAAATATCAATATTCCGGTATCTGTAAAATTAGGTGACCACATCACCAATATCAGCCGAATGGCGTTCAACTTGTCGAAGGCTGGCGCTAAAGGTCTGGTGCTTTTCAATCGTTTGTATTGTCCAGATATCAATATTGAAAAGATGAAGATGGTTCCGGGTAATTCAATATCAGCTCCTGAAGAGAATCATAGCACTCTCCGCTGGATTTCTCTCTTGTCATCACAGGAAATTCCTTGTGAACTTTCAGCCTCAAAAGGTGTTTATACAGGCGAAGACGTAGTGAAGCAGCTGCTCGCCGGCGCTAAGACGGTACAGGTCTGCAGCACGCTCTATCGCAACGGTATAGATCATATAAAACAGATGAATGCTGATGTAGAGGCTTGGATGGACAGACATGGATATGATAATATAGACAGCTTCAGAGGTATAGTGAATAAGAAAGAAGATATAAAAGTTGTGGAACGTCTTCAGTATTTAAGAAGAAACTATGACTTGCACTAATATTATTGTTTAACTTAAAAAAATAAAAAAGATGAAAAAATATGTATGTGATGTTTGTGGTTATGTTTATGACCCAGCATTAGGTGATCCAGATAACGGTGTTGAACCAGGTACTCCATTCGACAAACTTCCAGCAGATTGGGCATGTCCTCTTTGCGGAGTAGGAACAGATAACTTCTCAGAAGAATGATAAAAACCTTTTATGGACACGAATGCTCTTTTTAAGATAGGATACGGACTTTATGTCCTTACTTCTAACTATGAGAACATAGATAACGGCTGTATCATTAATACGGTTATTCAGGTGACTGATAGTCCGTTGCGTATCGCCGTCGTTGTCAATAAGAAAAATTATACGCACGAGCTTGTACTTAACTCGTGCGTATTTAATTTGTCGATGCTGACAACAGAAACTCCCTTCGCTGTCATAGAACATTTCGGATTCCAAAGCGGAAAAGATGTCAATAAATTCATCGACTGCAAACAAGAATATCGCTCGAAAAATAATGTTCTATATATTCCTAAATATACTAATTCATACATCTCTTGTCATGTCGTGAGCCATCAGGATTTGGGAACGCATACCATGTTCTTCGCCGACGTAATAGATTCTGAAGTTATATCAGACAAAGAGTCATTGACTTACAGTTACTACCAAAACAATATCAAACCTAAGAAAGACGGCAACGGAAAGAAAGGCTGGTATTGCAAGATTTGCGGATGGGTTCACGAAGATGAACACCTTCCTGATGACATAATTTGTCCTTTGTGCAAACACGGCAAAGATGCTTTTGAGAAAATAGAAGAAAAAACAGAAATAATAACCACCCAACAAAATATTAATATGCTAAAAATAAAACTAACAGACGACATTTTTTATGTAGGTGTCAATGACAGAAAGACTGAATTATTTGAAAACCACATGGAATTGCCTAATGGCGTTTCATACAACTCATATCTCATCGTCGATGAAAAAGTAGCTCTCATCGACCCTGTGGAAGTGAGCTTCATGGCTGAGTTCCTCTTTAAGATAAAGAGCGTCCTCGGTGATCGTAAGATTGATTATCTCGTCATAAACCACGACGAGCCAGACCATAGCGGTGCTGTACGTGCTATCGTACAAGAATATCCTGATGTTGAAGTCATCGGCAATGCCAAGACTTTCGGACCTCTCGAAGCATTCTACGGACCTTTGAACAACAAGAAAATCGTTGCTGACGGCGAGACATTATGCCTCGGCAAACATACACTCCAGTTCTTCACCGTTCCTATGGTTCACTGGCCAGAATCAATGGTGACATACGAACAAACAAACAAGATATTATTCTCAAATGACGCTTTCGGCGGTTTCGGCGCTCTCAACGGATGCATCTTCGACGATGAGGCAAACCTCGATTTCTATGAAGACGATATGCGTCGTTACTATGCCAACATCGTTGGTAAGGTCGCAAGTCAGGTGGTGAAGGCTGTTCAGAAACTCGCTCCAGTAGAAATCAAGATGATTGCTCCATCACACGGTTTGGTATGGCGTAGCAATATACAATGGGTTTTTGACAGATACGTTAAATGGAGCACAGGCGGCAACGATGAAGGCGTCGTCATCGCTTATGGTTCAATGTATGGCAACACTGCTCTCATGGCTGACATCATCGCTCGTGGTGTGGCAGAAGCTGGCGTTAAAGACATCAAAATCTATGACGTTTCTAAGACAGAGGTGTCACATATCATCAGCGACATCTGGAAATATAAAGGCTGCGTCATCGGAGCCAGCGCTCATTACGGCAGCGTGTTCCCAGACATGACATTATTATTGCACGAACTCACAGAATTCAAACCTAAAGACAAGATCTACGGCGTATTCGGCGGCATGAGCTGGGGCGGCGGCGGTGTTAAATACATCAACGGCGTGGCAGACAAGAACGAATGGCAACGTCCAATGGAATCAGTTGAGGTTAAAGGCGCACCATATCGCCAAGAAGATGTAGAGAGACTCTATAATCTCGGCAAGGCGATAGGTGAAGCAGTGAAGAATTCATAATTCATAATATTACAAAACTCCCTCCGCATAACGGAGGGAGTTTTGTTTTAAAACGCTCCACTTTTTGTAGAAAGAATTTATATCTTTGTGATAATATGATGCTTATACTTTAAGATGAACCTAGTCGATATTAATAATTCAAAATTATTCGTCTTTTCCGACACTCATGGCAAGCATCGTGACGTGATAGTACCGGAAGAAATTGATATTGTCATCTGTGCCGGCGACGCCGTGGAAGACGACCTCAAAGGCGACGAATACGACGATTTCATTGATTGGTTTTCGGGTTTGTCTGCCAAATGGAAAATCTTCATCCCTGGCAATCACGAACTTTCTTTTGAAATTGATAATTCCAAAGAAATAAAAAAGGCGATGAAGGAAAAAGACATCTGCGTGTTGCAGAATTCAATAATAGACTGCGACGGAGTTACAATATGTTCCATCGGCGGTAACGTATCAATTGCCGACGAGGACATCCCTACCGACATCGACATACTCGTGACGCATTATCCGCCTTACGGTATTTTAGACGAAGAATTAGGAAGTCCGGAAATTCTTAACTTTGTCATGAAATCAAAACCAGCTTATCATCTTTTCGGACATATCCACGCCACAGCAGGACAAGAATTTCAATTCGGCGAGACGCTTTGCAGAAATATAGGAATTTGTAAATAAACCATCATGGACAAACTGACGAAAGAACAACGGCATCGTTGCATGGCAGCGATAAAAGGCAAGAATACCAAACCAGAATTGTTGGTGAGGAAGTTCTTGTTCAGTCGTGGCTTTCGTTACAGACTGAACCACCCACGACTTCCAG
>JAZKYG010000002.1:0-4716 GCA_045612025.1 Bacteroidales bacterium | reverse complement strand
CTTCGACGTTGACATGGGACCATTGTTCCAAACACCAGCAGAATCAGCACGTCAAGCAGTTGAAAACGACGTTCACATCCTCGGCGTTTCAAGTTTGGCAGCAGGTCACAAGACTCTCGTTCCTCAAGTTATCGAAGAACTCGAGAAATTAGGTCGCCCAGACATCATGGTAGTTGTCGGTGGTGTTATCCCTCCACAAGATTACCAATTCTTGTATGACGCTGGCGCAGCAGCTATCTTCGGACCTGGCTCAGTCATCAGCGACTCAGCAATCAAGATGTTAGACTTGCTTTTAGCAACAAGACAATAATAAAAAAGGGCGAAACGCCCTTTTTTTTATAAATCTCAGAATCTCAGAAATTCAAAACCTCAAAAATTTAAGATTTCAAAAAAACCTCAGAACTTTTAAATTCTGAGGTTTTGATTTTTTTAATTTCTGAGTTTTATTTCACAATGAGTTTCTCTACTTTGCCGTTTACGTTAACGAAGTAAACTCCTGTATTTAAGTCTTCTATATTGATTGAGGTGTTATCATCAACATTGATGTCTTTGACGCATCGCCCCGTCATGTCGAATATCTTGACATTTGCTTCAGAATTTACATTTATCTTGAATTCTGTTGAAGCAGGATTTGGATATATGACATAATTGTCGTCTTCAAATTCAGCAACACCTAAGCTCTTTTTATGTTCTGCGATTGCAGCGTCAATCTCACCAATGAGATGCTGTGTTGAGTTTACAGGCCAGAGATCATCAATTATGACTTGACGGTCTGGAGCAATCAATTTCAATGTTGCAAAGAATTGCACTCCATAAGCAGAACAGATGTCATGAACATCGCTACCTTCTGTGTATTTATGGATAATTGGGAAATCGGTCTGATAGTCTACACTCCACCAGTTTGCACTAAGACTATCACCTGTAGGGTCGATGCCAATGAAATAAACTTCATCTTGGTTTGCACCATAATTATAATATGTCTCAGCGACAATCTGAGAGAATTGACCTTCTGGATCTTCTGTATCTGTGAAGAAGAAATAAAGGAATGCATATTGATTATTATCTAAGATATCATACAAATGAACCTTCTTTCCATAATCATCGACACAATTAAAATCAGGAGCTATTGTTTGTGCTTTAACACCAAAAGCAAGCATCAAAACAACAATTAAGGATAAAATTTTCTTCATAATCGTTTGTATTTAATTGTTAATATATTTTATATTTTGCTGTGAGCTTTGAGCCATGAGCTCAAGCCTATTATTTCTTAACAAAGCGTTGTACTGTTTCACCCTTTTCTGTAACAACTTTCACGAAGTAAATACCGCTCTTCATGTCTGCTACATCAACAGTCACATTACCTTGGTGACTTGGAGTCTCGGCGACTTGGTGTCTTCCGTAAACATCGTAAACGACAACTTCCTTGATTTCTGTTTCTGCCTCAATATAAAGTCTGTCGTTAACAGGATTTGGATAGATTACAAAGCCATTTTCATCGAGTTCGATAGTGCTATCTGGATTTTCTGGTTCTTCGCCTTCTTCAGATGGTGTTGTAGCGCAAGCTTCATTTGAATGTTCTGACTCACCCACGGTATTGACAGCAGTGACAGTGAAGCAATATGTTGTTTCTGGATTAACCAATATTTCAACTTCGGTTCCCATCACTTGACCATCGCCAACGAGATTACCGTTATAATACACATAATAGAAGATAGCGGTTTCAACAGCTTCCCATTCTATTACAATAAGACCTGAGTTTTCAGCATAAACGTTGATTACAGGAGCTTCTGGAACTGTTGTTTGTTCTGGATATTCTGGTTCATCACCTTCATCGTCTTCATCATTTCCATCATCGTCGCCAGTGTTGTCATCACCTGTAACGAGGTTGTCGTTTATTATTCCGACGACTTGTTCTGCTGAAGAGATAGGCCATATCTCTTTGAGAATAACATCATGATTAGGTGCTATTAAAACTAATGTTGGCAACATCAATCCAAAGCTGCTTCCGCTATATGTTTGAGAGATATAGTAAGCTTTGTCTTTAGCCACTAAAGGAAATTCAACTTCATTCAGATAAGCCCATTGATTAAGCAAAACACTTTCATTAGCAGGGTCTAGTCCAATGGTATAAACATCATTTTGATTTTTGCCAAGCTCATTGTACATTTCGTTAATTATCGCTATAGTAACGTCTTCTGTCGATTGATAATTAAAGAAATAAAGCAACGCATGCTGACCGCTGTCAAGCACTTCAAATAATGTTCTCTCACTTCCCTCGTCAGAAAATGTAAAATCTACAGCTTCTGTTATTGACACAAACTGTGCCTTAACACCGAAAGCAAACATTAAAACAACGATTAGAGATAAAAATTTCTTCATAAGCGTTACTGTTTTATTGATTGTTGTGATTTATTGTTTTTCTAATTGTTTTGCAGAGAAAAATGAATAATTATCAATTCTACATTCTTAATTCTTAACAAATCTCTTAACAGCTTCTCCTTCACTTGTAACAACCTTCACGAAGTAAACGCCGCTCTTCATGTCTGCTACATCAACAGTCACATTACCTTGGTGACTTGGTGTCTCGGTGACTTGGCGTCTTCCAAAAATATCATATACTGCTACTTCCTCAATCTCTGATTCAGTTGCGATATATAATTTATCGTTAACAGGATTTGGATAAACATTAAAGTTGACATCAAGTTCCGTAACAGACTCTGTTGTTGTCTTAAACTCAACTTTTGTTATCTCGCCCCATTCGCCTTTGGCGTTCTTGCCTTGAGCAATAGCATAGAACTCTGTTTCAGCATTCAAGTCAATCCACTCCCATTCATCAATCTCATAAAGAACATAAGGGTCTGTATAGATAATCTGCATTGTTGAGTCAACGCCTATTGAGTCAGCATATGCTTTTTCTATAAGGATGTAATGATATTCTGCTGTCTCTTCGTTAGGTGTTGCTGTCACGAAGACAGAAGTGTTTGATGTGACTTTCACTTCAAGGCCGATGACAGACACACCTTCGCCGCCGAGTACTCCAGTTGTGACTTTCTCTCTATCTAATTGTACAATGTTGCCTTCAGCATCTTTTGACAATACGAATATTGTATATTCTGTGTTAGGATCAAGTTCATCCCATAAGTTTGTTGAAGCGCCTGTTCTTTCGATACTCCACATTTCTATCAATTGTTCTAATGTAACGCCGAATGCGGTAGCCCACATATTCATTGATTCTTCTGTATCGAGCAAGATGAAATATGTTGCGCAAGCATCTGTTGGAGTGAAAGCCACGTCTACACTACGAGGAGTAACGTTTGTGACCTCTATCTCAACTACTGGTGTCAATTCTTCTGGTTCATCAGCACATTCATATTCCTGGATACCGAAAGCAGTAAGAGCTGAAACCACGTCATTAGCTTCTTTTATTGGAGAAATATCCTGAAGCACTATACTCTTATCTGGAGCGATGAGAAGTGTTGTTGGATATTCCCATACTTGATAAAGCACTCTAGTAATATCAAAGGCGTCACCTTCCATACCATAGCTTTCATCTGTATTATGAATCATAGGGAATTCAATGCCATATTCTTCGATATATTGCTGTGTTGCGCTTGTAGTACCATTAGGCACGATGCCGATAAAGAACACATCATGCTGATTGCAACCTAATTGTTTGTATGCCTCTACCAATGGAGGTGTAACTTCTGGTGTAGCTTCATTTGTTCTTGTATTGAAATGCAACAAAACATATTGTCCGCCTTCAAGGATTTCATATAAATTAATCTCATTGCCCAAATAGTCTGTAGCAGTAAAATCTGTAGCTTCTGTCAAAGATGTCTGTGCATTCAATCCGATAGCGAACATCACAGCGATAAGGATAGATAATATTTTTTTCATAGTTATTTTTTTAATTGTTAAAATAAACGCTAGCAAATATAATAATTATAATTCAATAAAAAAAGGCAGCTGCCAAATTTTAGCAGCTGCCTTTTCATATTTGTTAGCGAACAATTATTCAATAACTAATTTTTGGATATTGTAGTTCTTATCTTGTTGAACTGCGATGAAATAAACGCCTTTGTTCAAGTCTTCTACGTTAATAGCGACATTGCTCATATCAGCTACTGAAACTTCTTTTACGCAGCGACCTGTCATGTCGAAGATAGAAACTTGAGCTTCACCGTTCAATGATGATTCAATGTTGATCATTGATTGAGCTGGGTTTGGATAGATGTTGAAGTTTGCACCTGCTTCTACCAATGCGTCACCTTTTGCTGTTGAGAAGATTTCAACTGCAGTTTCACCCCATTCGTTACCAGCGTTGAGAGCTGAACCTAAAGCTACATATTCTGTGTCAGGTTCAAGATTATCCCATGTTGATTCTGATGCTTGATAGAATGGATAACCATCATTACGGATTTGTGAAATCAAAGATTCTGCACCGAAAGTATCATAAGTTTCTTTTGATACGAGACCGAAGTGGAATTCTACTGTGAAGTCATTTGGAACAGCTGAGATAGTAGCGCTTGTTGCCATTGGTTTAGCCTTTAATGTAACTTCTGCTGGACCTATTGGTTGTTCAACAACAAATTCATATTTTGTTGGAGCGAACCATTGACCTTCGCCATTTCTACCTACTGCAACTACGTAGTAAGGAGTGTTAGGTTGGAATCTTGGAGTTCCATTTTCATCTTTAAGTGGGAGTTCGTATGTTTC
>JAZKYG010000001.1:0-5187 GCA_045612025.1 Bacteroidales bacterium | reverse complement strand
CCGATTTTAACGACTTTAGGATGCATGGCGCTGACGATGTTCCTGACTTGCGAGATTATCAATTCAGAAGGCAGGTCGTTTGAGTCGATAGATGTTATCGCCGTCACGGCATAAAGACCAAGTGATGTGATTGTCCTGATATCAGCGTGGATACCTACATGTCCAAGGGAATCTGATGCATTGATACTCAATACAGGAATTATTTGAGACTTGTTTTTGATATCAGATTTTGCCATGGCGTAATGAATGTTGTTAAAACAAAAAAAGCACTTCGTTGTGAAGCGCTTCTTTCGTGGGGGAGGGTGGACTCGAACCACCGAACTCATCCGAGGACAGATTTACAGTCTGTTGCAATTGCCACTATGCGACTCCCCCAATCTGTCATTAAGAACTTGCCTTAAAAAGACGCTGCAAAGATACGATTTATTCCTTAACTTCCAACAAAAAAATAAACTTTTTTTAAAATATTTTTATTGGTTGATTATCAGTATATAATACTGCTTTTTGTAACGGACATTGTCTCAAAAAAGCCTACTGCAGTACCACCTGGATATATGTTTGTGGCGACATTATACGGCATTCCCATCATTGGATTGGAGCCAAAGCTGCTCATAATGTCGTTATTATAAGTGATAAATTCAGGCGTGACGCTGTAAATATATAAGGTTATTTTGTCGCCTTTTTCTACAAAAGGGTAGTTTTCCATATCATAAATATAGATGCTGTCATTTTCGATATAGTGTGTCGATGTCTTGAAAGTGTGTACGCTTTGTTCGCCGATTAGACTCACCATTTCAGGACCGTTGAAATACATTCCCGACAGATGTTTCAAAGAAATGCTGTTGCATCTTAAAAACGAATCATTCAGGGCGAGTGTGTCGTTAAAGGTAATGTTTATAAGATAGTTGCTTTCTGGATCATCGACTGATTGGAAATATGGATATAGGTTTGTCGAATAAACTTTGGCATTACCCATAAAGTTGTTTAAGAAAGTATCTTCAATTTCTTTCACTACCATAGAATCAATCTGGCTTATGTTTTCCCTCATTGTCGATTGTGAATAATAATTATGCAATCCGTCTTCGTCGATGATATTTACAGAAAGATAATATGTGCGTCCAACGACACCTGCCACAGAATCAATGGTTTCGTAATGTCCTTTTATATCTGTCTCTTCAAAGTAAATGGTGTCTGCGCCATCGTGTATAAATACTTCCGCGCCAGAAATCATTTCGGCTTCTTCATCGGAATAGAAGTCGGTAGTCTTGCTGATGACAATCTGATGTTTCTTGTATTCGTTTGTAAAATAGCCATTTATCCCGACAAGACGCTTGCCGTCTTCTGTATCTATTTTAAAATCATCGATGCAGGATGTCATCAGAAATGATATGGCTAATATTAACAAGGTAAGATGTTTTTTCATGGCATTTAGAATTTGAAGTTATATGAGACAGATGGGATGAATGAGAAAAGTGCGACTCTCTGAGTGCTGATGGTGTTGCCTTCAGGTATGAATAAAACAGCCCATACGTTCTTGCGTCCGTATGCGTTGTAGACCGAGAAGTTCCATTCGCCTTGCCAGTTTTTCTTTTCCTTGCACTTTATCGTTGCTGACAGGTCAAGACGGTGATAATCAGGGTAGCGGCTGTTGTTTCTTCCATCGTAGATGGCGTATGTTATTCCATCGATGGTATATTTTCCGCAAGGATATGTCACAGGCTGTCCTGTGGTGTAAACCCATGTCGCGGAAACGTCAAAGCGTTTGTTGATGGCATAGTTAAGAACGATGCTGATGTTATGCGGCTTGTCGTAAGGCGAGACATATTCCTTGTCGAAATTGATTCCAGGTGTCTTTCTCATTGATTTGCTGTAAGTGTAAGAAATCCAGCCTGATAAGTCGCCGAAGTTTTTCCTTGCCAGGAATTCGAAGCCGTAAGCATATCCTTTGCCTTTTCTTACTTCGCCGTCAATATATAAGTTGCCGATCAAAGAAGCGTTGTCGATGAAGTCAATGACATTGTGCATTTTCTTGTAATAAACTTCAACGGAAGTCTCTATCTCGTCGTTCAGGAAGTTACGGAAATAACCGATTGCGAACTGGTCGCATTTCTGCGGCTCGATGTTCGGACTTGAAGGAAACCAGAGGTCGAACGGGATGCCGCCTGTAGCGTTGGTAGCGATTTGAGCGTATTGGACAGTTCTGAGATACGAAGCCTTTATCGAAGAAAACTCGTTGATTTGATATATTGCGCCAAGGCGAGGCTCGAGATTTATTTGAGTGTTGAAAATCTCGCCTTTACCGTAATTGATTTGGTCGTAACATTTGTAGTTGTCGTCGAAGAGATATAATGTTTCCTCACCGATGTTTTGGAACATAGAAAGACGAACGCCGTATCGTATTGAGAATAAAGGTCCAAGTTTATGGTCGTTGGTGTAGTAAAGCGCATATTCCAAAGCTTTGCGGACGACTTCGCTATCAGGGTCCACGCCAAGGAAGTTGGCGATAGAACCGCTCTCGTCCTTCAGTTTTCCCTGTCCGTATTGATGGAAAGTGGCAGCCGCACCGAAACGCGAGCTTATATTGTCGTTCATCAAAAAAGTGAAGTCATATTTTGCGGAGACGTCTTCTATTCCAGCTATGATATTGAATGCGTATGGATTCATGTCGATGCCGATGTCGTATCTGTATTTTGTATAGAAGAGAGAAAGGTTCGACGTCAGTTTGTCGTTGAAGATATGGTTCCAGCGAGTCGTGACGTTTTTGTTGCCGTATTTCATTGTCAGCAATTCGGTTACGCCCAATACGTCATCGCCTAGATATGTCGAGATGAAAACCCTGTTGTTATTGTTTATGGTATGCATTATCTTCGCGTTGAAGTCGTAGAAATGCAATGAGTTACCTCTTAAGTCTTTGAATAAATTACAAGCTATGACGCCGCCGTAGGTGATACGTCCGCCAATCAGGAATGCGCTTCTGCCTTTGTTGAAAGGCGTTCCGAGGGTGAGGCGGCTTGTCAGAGCACCGATGCCACCTTGCATATTGAATTTGTAAGGAATCTCGTCTAGAGTCTTGATGTCCAATACTGAAGAAAGACGACTGTCGTACATCGCAGGGATGTCGCCTTTATATAATGTAGCGTCTTTTATCACGTCGTTGTTGAATATGGAGAAAAATCCGAGGAAGTGAGAGGCGTTATAGACAGGCACGTCGTCAAGCAATATGAGGTTTTGGTCAGGAGAGCCGCCGCGCACGCTGAAACCCGATGAACCTTCGGAAGCGGCATGGACGCCAGGAAGGAGCTGTATTGTCTTGATGACATCGACTTCGCCCATAAGTGCGGGAATCTTCTTGATTCTCACCATGTCGATGGTCTGTACACTCATCTTTAACTCTCTGACATTAGCGTCTTTACGCTGACTGGAAATCACGACCTCGTCGAGCATTTTGTTGTCGACTTTAAGATTGACATCCAAAGTCTTGACGGAGTTATGAATGCTGACATGTCGCGTTTCAGTGATATAACCGACAAAAGAAAAAGATATGTCGTAAGAACCTTCAGGCAAAGAAAGTTCGTAATGACCGTTTAAGTCCGTCGATGTTCCTTTTTTCAACGACTCGACAAAAACGGTGACGCCAGTCAGAGCCTCCTTGCTGCCAGCATCTTTGACAATGCCTTTAAGACCGGCATTTTGCTGAGCAAAGACAATACTCGACGTGATAAGAAATAATAAAGTTAATATCCTATTTTTCATTTCTTGAATGATTAGAATGCAAAAGTAATGATAAATTTTGAAGTGGAGATTATGACTTTACCATTTCCCTTCGTACTAACATTTCTTACAACAATTTCTTCAAATCCTCAATATTTGGCAGAGCCTTTCTGAAATGTTCTGGTAATTCTTGCGATGTACGATAAGTTGAAACACCCATTGGTTTGGAAGTGTCTGAAAAAGACAATTCTACAATTTCCTCATTTTTACTTTTACATAAAATGATGCCGATGGAAGGGTTCTCGTCTGGCAACTTTACATATTTATCTAAAACTGCAAGGTAGAAATTCATCTTTCCAGTATATTCTGGTTTGAACTCGCCACGTTTCAATTCAAAAGCAACAAGACTTTTCAGTCGTCGAGAGAAGAATAGCAAGTCGATAAAGAATTCCTGTCCAGAGACTTCCAATCGATATTGATTTCCCATAAAAGAAAATTCCGGGCCGAATGCCATAATGAACTTCTTGATATTTTGTACAACTTTCTGTTCAATAATCCTTTCGTTTATATCATCATTATTGATAAAATCAAGTTGATATTCTTCTTTGAATGATTCTAAAGCACGCTGCTTGAAATCAGGCTCTTCTAATGTTTTATCAAAGTTCGTCTGTTGTATGCTACCTTCTTTATGATAAAGATCTTCTTTAAGATGATACTTCGTCATTTCTACATTCCAGAATTCTTTAGCGCAACGTCGTATGTAAAACAAGCGTTCTTCTAAACATTTTGTTTTAGTTAAAATTATATAGTGATTAGTGAAACCAACATTTAAAAAGTAAGACAAATCTGACTCAGATATTTTTTCTGTTGAAAATTTATTGACTGTTATTTTGTTGTCTAATATCTTGTTAGCTAAATTGTTATTAAAATCGTCAATTGCTAATTGACGATTTTCGAACAGAATGCACCATTCTTCATAAAAAATCCTCATCATTTTTATGCTGGCTTCAGAATAACCTCTAAGACCAGGCAACTCTTGCTGAAGCATCTTGGATATAACAGCAATAGCATTTGAACCCCATTGCGCATTTCTGCTGTTTTCGGATATGAATCTACCAATACTGTAATTTAATTCCAGCACCTCCTTGTTGACAAACCTAGCCGTACGATAACGACTGTCAATAATAGCATTCTTGATTTCCTTTACCGCCAGAACATACTGCGATAATACGAGATTAGTTTCTTGCTTATTTCCCATGATTTCTAAACTTTGGTTACTGCAAAACTACAACCGTCTCATCCATTTGTCAAGCGATTGCAAAGGAAATATTTCGTTTTTAACAATTTTTAACATAAAAGCAGTGAAAAATTAAGAAATGATGTTAAGGATTGTTAACCATTGAACTAAGGCTGTTGGCTGTTGAACTTTTTTAAATAGCCGTGAGCTTTGAGCTATGAGCCTTGAGCAATGTATAA